>PHAV01000014.1 GCA_002841765.1 Deltaproteobacteria bacterium HGW-Deltaproteobacteria-4
GCCGATAGAGGACTTTCACCACCAAGTCGCGATTCAGCCACCATAGCTGAATCGATGGCGCTTACACGCCACGCGCCCTGCCGGGCGCACCAAGAAAAAGAGGCGGCCACCAATCGGTAGCCGCCCCTTCTCTCTACGTTTCACGGTTCACCATTCACGGTTCACCATTCACGGTTCACCAGAGCAGTTTCTTCCATTGCAGTACACCTTCCACCTTGGCGCAGACTTCGACTGTATCATCTGCTGCGCCTTGCGTGACCCAGATAGTGCCGCGGGTGGTGGGCGTAGCGTCATCACACGTCGGTTTGGCGGCAACGGTATTGAGACGGACGCCGCCGGCTACCTCGAGTCTTTGGGAAGGCGCGGTGGTGCCTATACCAACGTTACCGTCATTTTTTACCACCAACCTCTCGGCTCTATTACTTGGAGCACTTCCTGTTACAATTGAGAAGCGTTGTGGCACAGAACCGGCACTAACGGTGCCGTCAACAAAAACTTCCATCAAAGCACCCGACTGAAAAGCTGTGCCATCATGTCCGGCAAAAGCAAGTGTGCCAAGTTTATCCCCTGTTTGCACCGCCAGAGGAATTGAAGCAGTGCCTCGGCTGCGATTACCAACAAATACTGGTCGTTGACCGCTAACATCGCCATGCATCTGGAGCGTAAGGCTAGGCTGGCTCGCCGCACCAAGAATATTCATAATGCCATTTGATGTCATGGAGTAGGCATTATTCCCCGCACTATCCTTTACTGCCAGTTTAATAGCGCCTGCAGTTTCTGTTGCACCCTGCTGAACAGTCAGAACTGCTCCATTTGTCTGCGTTGCAATCTTGCTAAGAATGCTGGACTGGGTTTCAGTCTCTGAAGCTGGCAGTTGTGTGGCGGGTACTTTACCTGTAGCATCAAGGGCTGCATAGCCATTAGCAATGCCTTTGTTTATTTCATTTTCCGGGGTGAATCCAAGAACATTCTGCTTAGCATTAAGGGAGCTTTGCAGATCAGTCTGATTGCTGATAGTCCCGGTTATGCTACCCCATGACCCACCTGTAGGGAGGTTGGTGAGTTGAGAACCATCACCAATAAAAGCAGTAGCTTTTATATTCCCGTTAACTTCAAGCTTTTGAGTTGGGGCGGTTGTCCCGATGCCGATATTACCATCGTTTTTAACCACCAACCTCTCTGCTCTATTGCTCATACTACTTCCCGTTACAATTGAAAGTCTAGTCGGCACCACGCCGCCAGATACTGCACCATCAACGAAGCCCTCTATCAATGCACCACTCTGCTGAGCTCCTCCATCGTAGCCACTGAAAGCAAAGGTTCCCAGTTTATCGTTTAGTTGAACAACTGTTGGACTTGTTACCGTCCCTCTTGAACGCTCAAGCCCGTATACCGGTCTGACTCCTGGTGTGTCGGAAAATGCCTTGCTGTAATAATAGCCATAACTAGTGACTGTCCCTCCTGAATTTATATTTAGTTTTGATATTCCGGTTGCATCTTTAATATCGAACTTTAAAGCGCTTGCCGCTTCGGTCGCACCCTGCCGCACCGTCAGCACCATCCCATCAGCCTGCTGCGCCAATTTGCCGAGGATATCCGCCTGAGTATCCGGCGAACCAGCCGGGCCCTGGGGTCCGGTCAGACCCGTCGAACCCTGGGGGCCTTCCGGCCCGGTCAAACCAATGGGGCCTTGCAAGCCTTGCGGTCCGATTGCACCATCAGCACCCGTCAAACCTTGCGGGCCTTGTGGGCCCATCGGCCCCTCAGGTCCAGTCGCACCGACTGCACCGTCAACGCCATTGATACCGTCAACGCCGTTAGCGCCGGCAACACCCTGAATCCCCTGCTCACCTTGAGGACCAGCAATGCCCTGAATGCCCTGCTCACCTTGCGGCCCGGCAGGCCCGGTTGCACCGTCAGCTCCGGCAGGACCTACTGCGCCGTCAACACCGTTAGTACCGGCCAAACCTTGCGGCCCCATCGGGCCAACTTCACCTTGCGGACCGGCAGCACCATCAACTCCATTGGTGCCATCAACACCGGCAATGCCCTGGATCCCCTGCTCGCCTTGAGGCCCGGCAGGACCAGTTGCTCCGGCAGCACCATCAGCACCAGCCAAACCTTGCGGGCCCATCGGGCCAACTTCGCCTTGAGGTCCGGTCAAACCAATCGGACCTTGCGGACCAACTGCTCCGTCAACGCCATTGAGGCCATCGGCACCGGCGACACCTTGGATGCCTTGTTCACCTTGCGGCCCGGCAGGACCAGTCGCGCCAGTGGAACCAGTCAAGCCTTGCTCGCCCTGCAGTCCCTGTAGCCCTTGCGGCCCGGCAGGCCCGGTTGCACCGTCAGCTCCGGCAGGACCGACTGCGCCGTCGACACCGTTAGTACCGGCCAAACCTTGCGGGCCCATCGGGCCAACTTCACCTTGCGGACCGATAGCACCATCAACTCCATTGGTGCCATCAACACCGGCAATGCCCTGGATCCCCTGCTCACCTTGAGGACCAGCAGGACCAGTTGCGCCCGTTGCGCCGTCAGCACCGGCAACGCCTTGCGGACCGACTGCACCGTCAACTCCATTGATGCCATCAGAACCAGCAACGCCCTGAATTCCTTGCTCGCCCTGCGGCCCGGTCAAACCAATCGGACCCTGCGGACCGACTGCTCCGTCAACGCCATTGATGCCGTCAACGCCGGCAATACCTTGGATTCCTTGCTCGCCTTGCGGCCCGGCAGGACCAGTTGCGCCCGTTGCGCCGTCAGCACCATCGACTCCGGCAGCGCCGGTCAAACCGATAGGTCCGATGGGACCAGTTTCACCTTGAAGACCCTGGAGACCTTGATCTCCGGTATCGCCCTTGGGCCCGGTAGCGCCGATCAAGCCCTGCTCGCCTTGCGGACCAGCAGGCCCGGTTGCGCCCGTTGCACCAGCAGGTCCTACTTCTCCGTCGACACCATCAGCACCAGCCAAACCTTGCGGGCCAATCGGCCCGGCAACGCCCTGGATACCTTGCTCACCTTGCGGCCCGGCGGGGCCCATTGCACCGTCAGCTCCGGCAGCACCCGTCAAGCCGATTGGACCTTGCGGACCGACCTCACCTTGAATACCTTGGGGACCAGTTGCTCCGTCAAGTCCGTTAGTACCGGCAACGCCTTGAACCATCAGCACCAGCCAAACCTTGCGGGCCAATCGGGCCGGCAACGCCTTGGATGCCCTGCTCACCTTGCGGACCCATCGGGCCAACTTCGCCTTGAGGTCCGGTAGCGCCGTCAACTCCATTGGTGCCATCAACACCGGCAACACCTTGGATCCCCTGCTCGCCTTGAGGCCCGGCAGGACCAGTTGCGCCTGTCGCACCATCAGCACCAGCAGGTCCTACTGCGCCGTCGACACCGTTAGTACCGGCCACACCTTGCGGGCCCATCGGGCCAACTTCGCCTTGCGGTCCGGCAGCACCATCAAGGCCGTTAGCACCAGCGGCACCCGTCAAGCCGATTGGACCTTGAGGGCCAACCTCACCTTGAATACCTTGGGGCCCAGTTGCTCCGTCAAGTCCGTTGGTACCGGCAACACCCTGGATACCTTGCTCACCTTGCGGCCCGGAGGGGCCCATTGCACCATCGGCTCCGGCAGCACCATCAAGGCCGTTCGCACCAGCGGCACCCGTCAAGCCGATTGGACCTTGGCGCCTGTCAAACCAGTCAATCCTTGCGGGCCTTCCGGACCAGTGGCGCCGGTCAAACCTTGCAGTCCTTGTGGCCCAATCGGACCCTGGGGACCTTCAGCGCCGTCGACGCCATTGATGCCATCAGCACCGGCGGCACCTTGGATACCCTGCTCACCCTGAAGACCTTGAATCCCCTGAACGCCCTGCGGCCCCTGCGCACCATCACACACAAAGCTGACAGCATTGACGAATTCCGCTCCGTCCATCACGCCATTGCGATTATCATCGAGAAAAAATTCGAGCTTCTTTCCGCCGTTGGCACAGTTAGCGCCGACCAGCTCACTGCTGATCGTCACCAGGGCATTGCTGCCGTCGAGGCCGGGCGGAATCGAGAGATTGGTCAATCCCGCACCGTCGCCACTGTAACTGGTGGCCGTCACGGCGCCGAGATCGCTGACCTTGAAGGTAATGGCTCCGATATCGTTTTTGACCCAGAACCGATCGACCGCAAAAGAGACCGACGGTGACAGCAGGACGGCAGCAGCAATGATGGCCGTGGCCTGGCAAAGTGGTTCCAACCTGCCGCGCATTTTCTTGTTCCTCTTCATCTGATTCTCCTCATCAATTTATTGAGACCACAACATTCTCAAAGTTTGTTTCATTCCCTTGTCCCGCAGCACGCGTCGTGCGTGCGCGGGCCGCTATTCGATCCCGAGATTCTGCACTTCGAGGCCGCCATCACTGACTTCAAGATTCCCCTTGAGGATGGTGGCACCGGTCTGGCTGCTGAACAGGGAATCGTAGCCGCCCTCCAGAACGACCTCCTTGTTCATATCGCAAGCAAGGTCTTCGACAAAGTTTCTGGCCTGAGCCTGCACCGGGGCTCCCGGTCCCGAGACGTCATAGGCCCCCTGAAGCGTACCGATGTAGACACCGGCAACGCGAACATAGGAAGCAAAGAAGGCCTCGATGGTGTGATTGGCGTCGAGGTTTTCAAAGGTGTAGCTAATGACCGGACCTTGGGGGACGCCGTCGACCAGGACATTGGCGACATGCAGACCGGGATCAGGGGTGATGGTAAAGGTCTGGCTGGCGCCGGGCGGGAGGGCGGTGGAGCCGCTCGGATCGATGCTCCCCTGATTGCCGGCCGAAGCGTCGATGACGTAAAGGATCGTTTCGGTGGAGCCGACCAGTGCGACCTCCTTGATCGGGGTGTAGGAGTCGTTGGACGGAATCCGCAGGCTGCCGGTCAAGGTGCCGTTGATGGTCGGCGCAAATGTGACGGTGATGGTGCACTTGTTGGCGGGAAGGCTGGCATCGGCGACCAGAGTGGCGTTACTGCAATTGTCGTTGCTGACACTGAACTGGGCAGCGTCGGCACCGTTGAGTACGATGCTGCCGATTTTGAGCGGCACCTTGCCGACGTTGCTGACCGTCACCAGCTTGGAGGACTCCTGCCCGGACACCACGTAACCGAAGTTGACCGACGCCGGAGTATTGATGACCGGGATCTGTTTGATCGCCACCTTGAGAGAGGTGCGGGAAGCGTCGTAATAAGCGATGCTGACATTGTGATGGTCATCGACCATCAGGGTGGCATAGCGGCCGACGTCGCTCCCCGAGGCTTCTCCGGTCGCCCAGACCGGGGTCGGGATAGACCAGCTGCCACTGGCGGTGCGCTGGGCATACATGACCGTACCGATGCCGTTGCCGTTGTTGCTGTAGTACGCGAGGTGAACGATATCGAGGCCGTTGGCTTCGATGGAGGTGAAGGCTCCGGCCGTACCGCAGGGGCCGAAGTCGTAAGGGGTACTCCAGACCCGGGCGCCATTGACCAGCGCGCCATTCAGATACTTGACCCGGCCGGCCTGGACGTAGGCGACGTGCAGGGTATCCTGCGAATCGATGGTGATCGACGGGTCGGAGACAAACGCATTCACCAGCGCACTGACCTGGAAGTTGGTGGCCTGGGGCGTGGTGTTGGTGCCGTACATGAGGGTGCCGTTGGGGTTGTAGTAGACGACATGGATGTTGCCGAGGGAGTCAAGGACCAGGTCGCTCTGTTTACCGGCGCCGGCCAGCTGGTTGTCGCTTTCGAATTCGTAGTAGTACATGTCGCGTTCGTTGGCGTACCACAGGTTGTTGCCGTCGGTGTAGCTGATGAAGGTCTTCCCCTGATACTGGGTGGCGCCGGTGAAGGTATCTTCGGTGACTGCGCCCATCGGGAAGGGGGTGGGTGGGCCGGCCACGGGTTGCAGCTGCCAGGCGCCCTCGGCCGTGCGCCAGCGCGCTGCCGAATAGCCGTAGACCTGGGTCGCGGCATCCTGGGTGTAGGCCATGAAGCGCGGACCGATCCCCTCGCTGTAGACGGTGGCGGTACCGGCGGTGACGAAGTTGCTCCCCGTCGGGGCCGGGACAATGACCGGCGTGCTCCAGGAACCGGAGCTGTTGGTGACATATTTGAAGAGCGGCGCCGGGTTAAGGGGACTGGTGTCCATGTAGCCGACATAGAGCTTGCCGGCCTCGTCGCGGGCGATGGAGCAGTACTTGCCGGTATCGACGCCGCTGACGTTGTCGACCTCGTTGATCACCCAGGTGGCGACCGGGGCGACCGGGGTAAAGGCGACGGCGATACTTTGATTGGCGTTCACCTCGACAAAGGTGTAGGAGGTCAGGGTGCCGACAGAGACGCCGTTGACCGTCACTCCGCCGATCAGGAAGCCGGGATCGGGAGTGATGGTGAAGGTCTGGTTGCTGCCGCCGGCGGCAGTGACCGCCCCGGCGGGGGTGATGGCGCCACCGATAGTCGCGGAGGCGTTGACGGTGAAGCTGTCGGCCGGCGAGTAGCTCATGCCGCGCAGATCCACCGCCCGGGTCGCTGTAGCCGGATCGTTGGAGACGATGTTGAGACTGGCCGTTTTCGTCCCCAGGGCGGTGGGGATGAAGCGCACCGTCACGCTGCAGCCGGCGGTGCCGGCGGCGATGCTCAGGCCGCTGGTGCAGGTGTTGGCGGTGATGGCGAACTCGGCGGCGTTGGCGCCGCTCAGGGTCGGGATGCCGGAGAGGAGCAGGTTGCTCCCCCCCTTGTTGGTCACCGTCACCGTCTTGGTCAGGGAGGCGTAGGGTTGCACGTTGCCATAGTAGACCGGGGCCGGCGAGACATTGATCGCCGGGGTCACCTTCCTGGCCACGCACAGTTTCGAGCGGAAGACATCGTAATAGGCGATGCTGATGTTGTTGTTCGGCCCGACCACCACGGTGGCGTACTGGCCGATATCCTTGCTGACCTGGTCGGCGGGCGGGACGTCTTCCGCCGCGGACCAGACACCCGCCGGCGTCCGGGACATGTAGCGGAGGAACGATTTGCCGTTGGCCTGGGCGTTGTTGTAGTAATAGGCCAGATGCAGGCTGCCGCCGCTGTCCGCCTTGAGAGAGAGGTGCCCGCCGATGCTGCCGACGGAGCTGATGTTCACCGGAGTGCTCCAGGCGCCGCCGGAGGGCTTGTTCATATACCAGATATTGTTGATCGGCCCGAGGTAGGTGACGTGCAGGCGGTTGCTGGCGTCGATGGCGATGACCGGGTTGCGGGTCACGCCGCTCACCAGGGTCACGGGGGCCGTGTTGTTCAGCGCGTACTGGAGCCCTGCATTGGGATCGTAGAAGACAATATGGCCAGCGCCATTGCTGTCGATGCCGAGATCGCTCTGGTTAACGGTACCGGTCCCCGTAAAGGGGTAATAGTAGTAGTCGCGCTCGTTGGCATACCAGAGCTTTTCACCGTCGGAAAAGGTGATGAAGGAGAACCCCTGGTGCTGGACGGCGCCGGTTCTGGTCGCATCGCTGATAGCGGTGATCGGCATCTGGTCGCCGCCGCCCATCGCCGCCGGCCATTTGCCGCCGGCGATGTCCTGCAGCTGCCAGCCGTCGCCGAGAATCTTGCGCACCGCCTGGTACTTGAACTGACCGGTGGCCTGATTCTGGGAGTAGGCCATGATGCGCGGCCCGGCCGGGGTGTAGACCGTGGCGGTGCTGGCCAGCTTGACGTCGTTGATGTAGGGCTGCAGGCTCTCGATGGTGAAGTTCTTCCAGCTTGCCCCTCCGGCGTTATTGGCGTACTTGAGGACCGGGAAGACCGAGTTGGTGTCGAGGTAGCCGATGTGCAGGCTGCCATCCGGGGCGACGGCCATGGAGGCGTATTTGCCGGAGATGTTGGTCGAGTTGTCGACCGTTGTGGAATCCCAGCTCGCGGCTGTCGCCCCTGCCGCCGTCAGCCAGAGAATGGCTGCGAGCAACAAAGGGAGCGCCCTGGTGACTCTCCTGAAAATTCGTGGTGCAGTTATCACGAGGTTCCTCCTTTCCCAAAGTCGCACTGGGTCGATCCGTACAACGAAAAAAATTTTCTTTTCACTTTGTCCTCCCGGGAATGAATTCCAACCTGTTTATCAACCAGCCGGAATCAGTTTGAATTTCCGATCAAATCTTATCGCCATCCCCTGCTGGTCGCTGCGCAGAACCGTACCGGAGATATTGAGCTGAGCCCCCTGCTCCTCCTGCGCCGCCGGCACTCCGTGCAGCGGCAGATGAATATGAAGCCGGGTGCGCGTCCCTTGCGGCAGGAGCGCAGCGCCCAGAAAATAGGCGCCGCCGCTGGAGATATCCCGGGTTTGCAAGTAAAGTACTTCTGCCTCCCGACCGGGCACACGCGCCTCGATCGTTGCGAAAGCTTGTAGTTCGAACCGTTCCAAACGTCTGCGCTCCTTACCTGTCATTGCGTCCTTTCACTCTTTCCCCCTCAAAAGAGAACCTGAAGTTGCTGATCCGCAGCCAGGGCCTTGCCAGGGAAGGCTCTTTAACCGGGAAAAGTGGATAAACGAATTTTGTCGACGGATATTTCCTGTGTGTCTCCAACTAACAGGGGTAGCGTGAAGAGGACCCCTGATCCGGAACAACAGACAAATAGGATGGTGGTTACTTTAAACTAATGTTGGAAAAGAGCTATGCGGCAAAAGTACCAATTGTTTTCGTATTTTTTACGGGGAGGAGGTACGAAAGGAGCATGAGGTATGGGGGGGGAGAGTATGAGGAAGACTAATACTTTTTTCGTACGATGACGGCGCAACTCCCCTGACTGCCAGCGGGACCGGCCGGCAACTCCCGGCGTGACGGGGGGGATGCTACAGGTTCTTCGCCGCCCAGAGCGCGGCCTGGAGGCGGTTGGTCACTTTGATTTTCTTGAAGATGTTGTAGACGTGAGTTTTGACGGTGTGGGTGCTGATGCAGAATTTTTCGGCGATATTTTCGTTCCTGGCGCCCTTGGCGACCATCACCATGATCACCCTTTCTCTTTCCGTCAACAGCGCACAGTCCTTCTCGCGGTGCGGATGCGGCGCAGATTGATCCAGGAGGCACTGGCTCATCTTTTTACGGGAAAGCCAAAGCTCCCCCTCAAACATGGCGCGGATCCCCTTAAGGAGACTTTCCACCGGATCATTTTCATAAAAAAAGCCCCGGACACCGTTGCCCAGAGCTTCACTCTCAATCTCTATGTCTTCAGCCACGTTGAAAAGGGCGAGGCGGGATCCGGAACAGAGGCCTCTGGTTTGCGGCAGAAGGCGGGAAATTTCTTCCCGGTCGTGAAACAGACAGTCGCAGAGGACCAGTTTCGGTGGTGAATTTTCACGCCCGTCGTCAAGCGGAATCCGCGTCATGGCGGTGTGGGCAAAACAGTTTAATCCCAAATTCCCCTGAAGATAAAAGACCATCATGGAATTGTGGAATGTGCGTGGGCCGACAATGTGGACGGCACCTCCCTCGGTCTTCATGATGCTGTTCCTCCTGCAAAACACATGTCCAACACCCGCATCTCCCCACAGGGAGAAGAAGGGATCGGCAGAAAATTTCATTTTTCAATGGTTAAATTGTTTATATTGACTTCTGTTAATTGTCAATACAAAAAAGTTGAGGGGCCGTGAGGCGTGAATCGGGAATTGGAAGACCTTGAAATCTGAATCGGCAGTTCATTTACCGCAAAGGCGCAAAGGTCGCAAAGAAATTCGAGCAGGCATAAAAGGCAACTGATTAGCGTCAATTTTCCGAATAACAATCTCCCCCTTTGCTAAAGGGGGAGGAGCGCAAGATACTAATCTTCGACGATCTCTATCCGTGTCGCCACATCTCTAAAAAAATCATGAGACCACAGGTCAAGAGCACGCGGATCCCTGACAAAGGGGAAGACATCCTTGAGCGCCTGATTCACATCGAGTTGATCGATGGTTTCGGTCAGCAACCCGGCGAATCTTGCGGACGTCAGTTTCTGATCGCCTGCCCAGTGCCTCGTTTGCCGCATCCGCTCTTCGAGATGAGCAAGGTGCAATCGGGGGTGATTCGCTGCATACCAGACAAGATCATACCAGTCACGCCCTTTGACACGATTCTTCCACTTGCGAAACAGGAGTGCATGCATCTTCCCCGCAAAGAGGTCAGGGAGTGCATAGCACCGCACCGCAAACGGTATGGGGTTGAGAAGATAGCGGGTTTGGGTCGCAAAGCCCGGGGGCGGATCGGTATCGACCTCAATCTTGATCTTCAGGACTTGGCCCTCGGGTATCTGCCGGGCAAAGTTATTGCCAGCCTCAACAACCAATAGCTCGTTTTTGGTATTCGCTTTGAGAAAAGCCGACTGCACTGCCGAATCGACCGCTTTATCGATCATCTCGACTTTGACGGTGAAGCCGAAAGCGAACAATTCCTCTTCGAGCGATGCCGTATATCTTTTCAGACTGAAATTTTCGTCCGGCGTCAAGAGCGAAAAATCGAGATCCTCTGAAAATCGATCCAGGCCGTAAAGGATTCGAAGAGCCGTCCCACCATAGAAAGCAGCATGTTCAAAGAATTTGGCGCGCCAAAGCCCAAGGAGAACCACTTCCTGCATAATCTCCCGCAGTGCCTGCTGCGAATCGCCAACGCTCTTCAGCTCATACTTGGCCAGCATTCTGGCAATCGCCTCACTCATTCACCGCTCCCCTTATCATCCTTGAGCCCGTGTCTCTGAATACGACTGACGAAATCTGCTAACAGTTTCACCCGACGAGATCTATAGCGCATGGCAATCTCCGTCAAGCGAAGCGGATTCATCTTCATAAGACCATCCGCATCGATGCGAAGATTTTCGAACAGGTAACTGCGCAACTCTCTTTGCGTTGTTATCCCTCCCCCCCGGCTTGCTACCAACATATCTGCCAAGACTTTTTCAGGGGTTCCGATAAGAAAGGAGCGCCCATCCGCAAATTCAAACCGGTCCATCCCCATGCTGAATACATCTAATGGAATTGATTTATAAGAAAAGATGCCGACGGGTGTTGCAAAACTCCTCGCCCGCCCGCAAGTCACCGAGGTGACGGTTTCAACCCTTTCGGGGATCAACCCGTAATAACTGAGCGCATACTCCAGAGAGATATAGGATGGACCGTAAATCAGGTTAGCGAGAAGCTCGCGACAAAAAGACTGACGGCGCTGAGATTCTCCTCGAATATAGAGCCCCTTCTTGATCCGGATGATCAATCCTTTGGCGAGAAGACTTGAGATTTTTTGGCGCGGCTGCGAATACCCGCGGACGGCGTCCAACAACGTCTGATAGTCAAACTCTTCGCGGGGGATAGCACTGAGCAAGGGATTCTTCAATTTGCACCTGGGTCAATAGGTTGTTAGCTCTCAACTCAAACTATACAATATTTTCACACAGTATGTTCAAAAAAATCGAACATACTACACATAAGTAAAGGTAAGGATCGGGAAAGGCTGAAGTTCGGGGAGCGGGAAATTCAGGGAACAGGGATCGGTAAGGGCGGGAAATCGATTTTCACCGTTCACCGTTCACCGTTCACCGTTCACCGTTCACCGTTCACCGTTCACCGTTCACCGTTCACCGTTCACCGTTCACCGTTCCCGCCTCACGGCCCCTCACCCATCCAGCAATTCTCGAAATCCCATCCGGTACTGGCGCAGCAGCGCCGCCATCTCGCGGCTGCTGAGACGGCGCGGGGATTGCCGGCGGCAGCTCAAAACGCGCGGCATGCCGGCGAGGGCGTCGCGGATGCCGAGGCCGAGGGCGCCTAGCAGTTCCTTCTTGCCGCCGCTTTGGCGGAATTCGTTGCCGACTCCGGCACCGCCGGCCACCAGACGGGCCTGGCACGCGTAGCGCAGCAGGGAATAGTAAGGGAGGCGGAGGAGCCAGGACCGGGGAAAATTCTTCAGCGCCACCCAGAAGTGATTGCGCTCGACCAGGTAGAGTTTAAAGGGGGAGAAGGCGCCGCCGGTGCCGGAATATTTGTGGAGGACGATGGCATCCCGGGCGAGGAGCGCACCCCAGCCGGCGCGCCGGCCGCGCAGGCCGAGGTCGGTATCTTCGCAGTAAGCAAAGAAGTGATCGTCGAAGAAGCCGGTCTCGGCGATCATCGCCCGCTTGTAAAGGGCGGCGCAGGCGGTGGGGATGAGGATCGGCTCAACCGGGGCAAGCTGCAGCGATGAAAAGCGCTGGCGGCGACCGGCACTGCGCGACATGCCGTCCGGGCAGATGCGGACACCGAGGGAATCGATGAGATCGGGATCGGCAAAGGAGCAGATCCGGCTCGCCACCATGCCGACCCCGGGGTTTTCATCCGCCACCCGCACCAGCTCGGCCAGCCACCCCGGATCGACGTGGGTGTCGTTGTTGAGGGTGACGAGATAATCGCCTTGCGCCGCTGCCAGGGCGGCATTGTTGCCGCCGGAAAAGCCGGTGTTCCGATCGAGAGGGACGAGCGTCACCCAGGGATAGCGAGCGCGGACAAAGTCCACCGAGCCGTCGGTCGAGCCGTTGTCGACAAGGATGGTCTCAAAGTCGCGGAAGCTCTGCAGCACCAGCGAGTCGAGGCAGTCGGGAAGGTGGTGCTGGCCGTTCCAGTTGACGATAAGGATGGAAACTTTCACATGGGAACCTTATTCGGTTGCTAAGCAACAGGCTTCACCACCGAGGACACCGAGAGCACAGAGAAAACCCTGAAAATGATTTTGACATCACTGCTTACAGCTTTACCTCTGTGTCCTCTGTGCTCTCTGTGGTGCAAGCTTTTGCGGTAATGAACTGTTTAAATGCTCTTCAGAAAAGAGCGCCCCCCTCTGAGCAGCCCTCTCAGCATGCGCGGATTGCGCAGCAGCCTGCCGGCGTAATCAACGATGACCCGCGGCCGCAGGTAAAAGCGACGGGTCAGCTCCTGCTGGGCGCGGAGGAGGTCGGCGGCGGTGAGACCGTGCGGGATAAAGACGGCGTTGAGGAGGTTGAGCTTGCGCCAGTCGTCATCGAAGCTGCCGAACTCGGCGGCGCGGCGGTAAAGTTCGGTGCCGGGAAAGGGGGTGAGCATGGTGACACTGATATCGTTGAGAGGGAGTTCGAGGGCAAAATCGATGGTCTGTCGCAGGGTTTCAGCGGTCTCGCCGGGGTGGCCGACAATAAAGAAGCCCTTGGCAAGGATACCGGCCTGGCGGGTGGCATGGATTGCCGAGCGGATCTGCTCAAGCGTCACCCCTTTGCCGATGGTGTCGAGGATGAGCTGGCTGCCGCTTTCGATGCCGAAGCTGATCTGCCAGCAGCCGGCGCGCTGCATCAGCGCCAGATTTTCGGGGGTGACGTGGTCGACGCGGCCGAGACAGGTCCAGGAGATCTTCATTCTGGCGGCGATGAGTTGGTCGCAGATCTCATTAAGGCGCTTTTTAAAGGTGACAAAGGTGTCGTCCTCAAAACTGAATTCGCGGACGCCGTAATCCCGGTGCAGAGCCTGCATCATCGTCACCACGTAGTCGGCGGAATGACCGTGACAGCGGGCACCGAAGACCGAGCGGTCGCAGAAGATGCAGTGGTTGGGACAACCCCGCGAGGAGACCAGGGAAGCGGCGGGGAGCTGGCGGACCTTGAAGGGGGCGGGAGCGTAGCGGCCGGGAAAGCCTTCGAGGAGATCCCAGGCCGGTAGCGGCAGTTGATCAAGATCGCGCAGGAAGGGCCGCGGCGCCGTGCTGTGCAGGGCCGCGCCATCGCGATACAGAATCCCCTCGACCGCGGCGAGCTCACCGGCGCCGGCCAGGGTGGCCAGGAGGGCGGCGAGGGTTGCCTCCCCTTCACCGAGGACGGCGATGTCGAAGGCCGGAAAGCGCTGCATCGTCTCTTGCGGTGCCGCCGAGACGTGGGGGCCGCCGATGATGGTGCGCAAGCCCGGCAGCTGCTGCTTCGCCGCAGTGGCGAGGGCGGAGGCATGGAAGATGGAGAGGGTGGTGGAGGAGATCCCGAGGACGTCGGGGCGCGCCGCCACCACCTGCGCCAGGGTCGCCTCCAGCCCCAGATTCAAGGCCGCCGCCTCCAGCACAACCACCGCATGTCCCTGCTGCCGCGCCACCGCCGCCAGGAGGAGAATCCCCAAAGAAGGCGCTGCACTCCCGGCACCGGCAAGGTTGCCGTAGCGTTCTTCGAGAGAGATGGGGGGGGTGGTGAGGAGTATTTTCATGGGTCAGTCTTTCTTTAGAATCCGTAAGCCGTAAGCCGTGATTCGGGATTCGGGATTTGTCATTTCGTGGACAAAAGCCTTTGATCTCATCCACGAAGGCACACGAAGGCACACGAAAAAAATCAAAACGAACCTGACATCAGGGGGTTAACACAAAAAGCTGCTAGCGTTTTTTCGTGAAACTTCGTGCTGCTTCGTGGACAAATGCCCTTTCACCGTTCCCCGCTTCCCGGCCCTTCCCGCTTCCCGAAATTTTCACACGTTAGGGGTTTCGGGCGGGGAGTGTCAACCGAAAATTCCCGGGATGCCGACTGCGACGGCTCCGGTTTTGTTCGCGGAGAACGTATTAACTGTTTGCAACGCCGCGCAGGCAGGGCATAATCGCGCCATGACTCCACCGCCCTTTATTTCCTTCAGCCTGAAAAACCGCCGTTTGCTCCTGCTGCTGATCGCCAGCCATCTGCTGTGGAGTGGCGGCATCTTCGCTCTCAGCTGGAGCAGCCGGGGGTTCGCCAGCGCCGGCCCCTGGTTCGGGGGGGCCTTTATCGCCCTGCAGCTCTACGCTGCGGCCCAGCTCCTGCTCCCGGCCCTCCTCCTCCACCCCGAAGAGCGGAGCCGCGGCTTTTACCTTTTCTGGGGGGTGACCCTGGGGCTGAGTATCTGGCTGCTCAACCAGTTGCCGGCCGTCGGTCTCGAACATGAGCTGCTGACCGCGACCCGGTCGGGGCTGCTGCTGCTGGTCGCGACTGTGACCGGGGCGGCGATGGCCCGCTATATCCACCGGCTGTGGGAACTGGTGCCGATCTGCATCGTCATGACCCTGGCCGACTTTGCCAGCTGGCGTTACGGCCCGACCGCGGCCTTCACCGCCGAGATCGAAGCGTATCGCCAAACCCCGACCAGCCCGCCCCCCCTGGTCGACATGATTCTGATCAAACTTGCTGCCCCGGGCGCGGCCGGACTGGTCCCCCTCTTTGGCATCTCCGACTGGATTATGGTCGTCTTCTTCGCCATCGTTGCCCGGCGTTTCGGGATCAACGACAACCTGATCGGTGTCGCCGGGGAAGCGCTGGCGCAACAGGGCAAGATCGGCCGCTACCTGCCGGTTTCGGTCGTCGCCCTCGGCATCGCGACGCTTCTCGCCCAGACAACCGGACGCTTTATCCCGGCGCTGCCGCTGATTGCCCTGATCATGCTTCTCTGGTACGCTGGCCGTTATCTGCGACAGCGGCGCCGGGCCTGAACGCAGGCCCTCTCTTTTCTCTCCAACCCAAGGACGAATTCCGCCATGATTGAACCATCCGCTAAAGACCCCCTGCACGGCGTGACTCTGGAGCAGATCATCAACCGTCTGGTGGCGTGTTATGGCTGGGACGGGTTGGGACACTGCATTGAAATCGACTGCTTCAACAATCATCCGACGCTTAAATCGAGCCTCAAATTCCTGCGCAAGACCCCCTGGGCGCGCAAGAAGGTCGAGAACCTTTACCTCGACATGGCGCTGGACGAGCGGGAAAAGAGAGAAGAGTGGTGAGGGCCGCAACGACCGGCTGAACAAGGAACCGCCCGGACAACAGCTGTCACCGGGCGGTTTCTATTTCGTTAACGGTGCAGGGAGGGTTTAGTGCGGAGCAAAGATTTTAGCGATCTTTTCCCTGCCTGCCTCAATCTGTTCAAAAGGAACGACCCGCAGCAACTCTTCCAGGGTCGTCTCGCCGGCCTGTACCCGCCGGAAACCGTCTTCGATCATGGTTTTGCGGCTTGTTTCGACAAAGACGCTTTGCCGCAGCGACAGATTATCCGGGCGACGGTTAAAGAGCGCCAGCTCTTCGCGCGACGGCATCCACAATTCGACGATCGGAATCCGCCCGCTGAAACCGGTATAATGACAGGCCGCACACCCCTTGCCATGAATAAATCCCCTACCGCTGGCCAGGGGGATGCCGAATTCCGCCAGAAGTTCTACCGGCGGATCATAGCGGACCCGGCACTGTCGGCAGATTTTGCGGACTAAACGTTGCGCCATCACACAGCGCAGAGTGGCGGCCAGGAGAGTCGGATCGACCCCCATGTCGATCAGACGCGTCACGGCGCTGGTGGCGTCGTTGGTGTGCAGGGTGGAAAAGACCGTATGGCCGGTCAAGGCCGCGCGCATGGAGATGGTGGCGGTCTCGAGATCGCGAATCTCCCCGACCATGATGTTGTCGGGATCCTGACGCAGGAAGGCGCGCAGCAGGCGGGAGAAGGTGTTGCCGATAATTTCATTGATCTCGGTCTGGGTAATGCCCTCGATCGCGTATTCGACCGGATCTTCAATCGTCAGGGTCTTGACGCCGGGAGTATTGATATGGGAAAGGACGGCATATAGGGTGGAGGATTTGCCGGAACCGGTCGGACCGGTGACGAGAAAGATGCCGGTCGGGCGATCCAGGGCCTGATACAGCGCCGAGGCATGCTCGGGAGTAAAGCCGAGTCCCTCCAGTGTGATGGTGCCGACCTGTTTGTCAAGAATGCGGACCACGACATCCTCGCCATATTGCGTCGGCACCGTCGAAACGCGAAAATCAACGCCGCGGACTTTCTGGCCTTTTGAGACCTTCATCTTGAAGCTGCTGTCTTGCGGGCGGCGCCGCTCGGTAATATCCATATCGCACATGACTTTGATCTTGGAGATGATCTGGCGGAAATTCGGATCGAGCAAAGCTTCGTCGGCGCCCAACTCCACCTTGCGCAGAATCCCGTCAATGCGGTAACGAACGTCCATCCCCCGCTCGGTCGATTCGAAGTGAATATCGCTGGCACCGTCCATGATCCCTTTGATGATAATGCGTTTCACCAGAAAACTGGCATCTTCACTGATAAAATCACTGACGTATTTCGATTTGCCGAGTTCATTGCTTTGGTCTTCGGACAACTCGAAACTGAACTCTTCATCAGTTGGCGTCCCCCGCAATTTGAAGACTTTTTGCTGCGCCGTGAGGATTTCACTTTCCCGGGCAATGACCGGCTCGACCCGCATCTTGCTCCAACTCTCCAGCTGAGCGATTTCGTCGCGCCGCAGCGGATAAGCCATGGCGATCGTCAGGCAATTATCCCGACAGCGGATGGGGACGATGCGATGATGCTGGGCAAAGGAGGCATTGATGATCGTAGAGAGTTCGGCATCATAGCGGACACCGGCGAGACTGACAAACTTGAGGTCATGCTGTAGGGAAATCGCCCGCGCCAACTGTTCCTCTCCGACCAGGAGCTGCTTGACCAGCGCCTTGCCCAGGGGAATTTTTTCTGACTGACTGATTTCGAGGGCGCTTTTCAGACGATCCGCGTTAATCAGATTCTGGGCAACGAGGATTTCGCCGAGTTTAAGACGCTTGTTATTGTGATCCAGAACATATTCCAGATCCTTGGCTTTCAAAAAACCCATCTGACACAGCAGTTGTCCAATCGGCTGGGATGGATTCGCTTCCTGTTTTTTCAATGCCGCATCGAATTGCTCGGTCGTGATCAACTTCTTTTCTATCAGCAATTCACCTAATTTTTTCACCTGCATTGGCGTCATCCTTCCAATCGAACAGATTTTTTAATATAAATGAAGGGGAAAGGTAGCCGTATCCTGAGCATTCATCCGAAAATTGCTAACATATAGTTTATTACCGTCAGTCGTCAATAGTACTCTATCATTAAAGGGAACAGACTATTCTCCCCGAACCAGACTTCTTTTCCCGACCGGACAGTTTGCAGACAGCTCCAATCACGAATTTTTTGCTCTGACCTGTTATTTCAGGGTTGTTTTGCGCGCCAGAGGGGTTAATATAAGAAAAAGTTTTAATAACTTCACCACGGGAGATCAGAATGCTGAAAAAGATCGGTTTTTTGGGACTGGGAACCGTTGGCAAACATATGGCTGCCAACCTGCTAAAGGGACATTATGCGCTGTCGGTTTATGATTCGGATCCGCAAGTCGTTGCCGAGCTGGTCAAACTCGGCGCGACCGCCGCTGCAACGCCGAAGGACGTGGCGACCGGGAAAGATCTCGTTATCTACATCCGCCCGGAAAAAGAGCGCCTGCGTCCTGACCTCTACGGTACAAACGGTATCTTCGCCGGCATTAACCCCGGCACCATCCTCGCCGACATGGGGACGCATTCGCTGGAAAGCACCATGGAAATGGCGGCGGAAGCAGAAAAACACCGGATCATGTTCCTTGATGCGCCGATCTGGGGGACCAAGGAGCATGCTGCCAACGGCCTGCTGACGATTCTGGTCGGCGGCGATGCGTCGGTGCTCAGTCGCTGCCGTGAAGCCCTCTCCATGTTCGGCCTCAACATTATTCCGGTCGGCGGGGTCGGCGACGGCACGCGCATGAAGTTCGTCGTCAATCTGGTGCAGGCGGAGTTGATGCAGGCATTGGCCGAAGGATTGGTCTTCGGTGAAAAACTCGGGCTCGGCTCCAGCAAGGTTCTTGAGGTGCTTGAATCGGGCGGCGTCGGCTCCCCCCTCTTCAATTCCAAGGGACGGAGCATTGCCCGCGGCGATTTCACCCGCAACCTGGCCCTCAAGTACGTGCACGAACAACTTGAACTCGTCCTCGAAGCGGCGAAAAAGGCCGACCTGAAGCTTCCCGGCGGGGAGTGCGCTTGCAACCTCTACGCGCAGGCCGACCAGGATGGCCGCGGCGAAGAGGACTACTCGGCGGTGATCAAGGTCCTGCGCAAGTAGGATTGCACAAAAGAAGCAAGACGCAAAAGGGCGGCCAGTGATGGCCGCCCTTTTCTTTTTTCAAGCAAACTCGCAGAGGGAGTTCTTCAACGCGGATTTTGCAGGTAGCGGTAAAACTCGGAATCGGTAGAGATGACCAGGCGGGCATTCTCCTTGATCGCCTTGCGGTACGATTCGAGGGTACGGATAAAGGCGTAGAAATCCGCATCCTTGTTGTAGGCGGCGGCGTAGATCGCCGCGGCCTCGGCATCAGCGCGGCCGCGGATCTGCACCGACTCGCGATAAGCGTCGGACTCGATGCGCTTGAGCTCCTTCTGCATCTGCCCGAGGATATTCGCCTTCTCCCCTTCCCCTTCGGAACGGAACTGGGAAGCTACCTTCTTGCGCTCCGAGATCATCCGGTCATAGACGCGCAAACGCACCTGTTCGACATAGTTGATCCGCTTGATCTGTACATCGATCAGTTCGATGCCGTATTCAGGGATGTTCTTGCGCGCCTCGGCGAGGATGCTGGCAAGGATCTCTTCCCGTCCTGCCAGATTCTCAGTCGTGATCTGCTGTCCTTCGAAGTCGAGAACTTCGACGCTCCCCTCCGGGGCCTTGTAGTCCTTGCCACGCACCAACTCCACCAAAAGCTGGCTGGAAACAGCATCACGCACCACCGAATCGAGAATATCGTCGAGGCGGCTCTGTGCCCCCACTTGGGTAGCAACGGTGGTGTAGAAAAGGAGCGGATCGACAATACGCCAGCGGGCGGTGGTATCGACCCAGATATAACGTTTGTCCTTGGTCGGGATCTGGTTGGGGTCGCCGTCCCACTTGAGGATCTTGCGGTCGAAGCGGCGAACATCCTGCACTAAGGGCGTTTTGATGTGCAGTCCGGCGTACTTGACAGCGCCGACCGGTTTGCCGAACTGCGTGACGATCGCCTGCTCCCCTTCCGCAACAACGAAGAGTGAGCCCTTGCCGAGCAGAACGAGAAGGACGACAACGATGATCAAAAGTTGTTTTTTCATTATTTCCCCCCCTCTTTCGAACTGCGCAGCGGCAGCAGCGGCAGTGCCCCCGCCCCTTTACTGTCCATGATGTAGATCTCTTCCATACGGGGCAGAACCTCTTCGAGGGTCTCCAGATACAGGCGTTCACGGGTAACCTTCGGCGCCTTGCGATATTCTGCATAAAGGGAAAGGAAACGCGCTGTCTCACCTTTGGCCTGATTGAGCCGCTCCAGTGCATAGCCCTCGGCTTCGAGGATAGCGCTCTTGGCGACGCCGCTCGCCTTGGGGACTTCGCGGTTATACTGTTCACGGGCCTGGAAGATCAGGCTTTCCTTTTCCTGCTCGGCCTCGTTGACCTCGTTAAAGGCGGTCTTCACCGATTCCGGAGGATTGACGTCCTGAAACTTGACGGTAACGATGCGCACGCCGATGTCGTATGCATTGAGGATCGTTTGCAGATCCTTTTCAATGGCGGTGGCGAGAAGGGCCCGTTCGGTGGTGAGGACCTCGGTGACATTGGAGTTGCCGACCGCCTTGCGCACCGCCGCTTCGGCAACATCGCGGATCGTCGAACGCGGATCCTTGATGTGGAAGAGATACTTGAAGGCATCGGCAATCTGGTACTGGACGATCCACTCCAGATCACTGACGTTGAGGTCGCCGGTCAGAGTCAATGATTCCTCACTCAGCCCCGCCTTGGTGTAGGTGGTGCGTTCGCCCGGCTGCACCGTGCGAAAACCGAACTCCTCCTTCATAACTCGCCCGGTCTTGACCAGATAGACCGAATCGATGCCAAAGGGGAGCTTGAAGTGCAATCCCGGCTGCGCAAAGTCGGTGTAGCGCCCGAAACGGAGCACAACCCCGGTCTCCTCAGTGCCGACCTGATAAAAACTGCCACTGACCACCCAGGCAACAAGTAAAGCGGCGGCGATACTGGAGAGCATCTTCAGCGGTGCTTTCTGCCCCTTGAAACGGGAAAGAAATTCGTTGATCTTCTGCTGGAGGGGATCAACATTTCCTCCTCCTTGCCAGTTCGTCATAGTTACTCCCTTTGATTGCGGCACACGCCGGCCTGGTTGCCGGGTGGCATTTCAGGGGGCAAGCCTAACATAGCAGGGCGCCAGTCGGGAGCGAAATCGGACGAAAAGCGACGGATTGCAGAACGAAAGATGCAATCAAAAGTTCGTCAACTCCACATCGTCCGTCGCGATCCGCTCGCAGCGCTGCCCGAGCTTCTTTTCAATCATCTGGAAATGTTCGAATTCCTCCGGCGCCAGGAGGGTGATCGCCAGGCCGGCAAGATGAGCGCGGCCGGTGCGACCGATGCGGTGTGTGTAATCGCTGGCGGCACGGGGAAGTTCGTAGTTGACAACATAGGGGAGACCTTCGATGTCGATACCGCGGGAAGCGAGATCGGTCGCCACCAGGACGCGCACTTTTCCCTCTTTGAAGTCGGCGAGTGCCTTGCTTCGCGCCCCCTGGGTGCGATCACCATGGAAGGCCTCGGCGCTGATGCCATGATCGGCCAGCTTCTTGGCGACATTGTCGGCGCGCTTCTTGGTGGAGACAAAGACCAGCACCTGCGGCCATCCCCCCTTTTTGAGGAGATAGCGCAACAGCGGCCCCTTGCGCGCGGCGCTGACAACATAAATCTTTTGACTGATCTGACCGCTGGCACTGCTGCTGGTGCCGAGGTCGATACGCAGGGGATCACGCAGCAGCGGCGCCGCGAGAGCCTGGAGGTAGTCGCCGGTCGTGGCGGCAAAGAGGAGATTCTGGCGCTGCGGCGGCAGCAGGGCAAGGATCCTGCCCAGTTCCTCGGTAAAGCCGAGATCGAGGAGACGGTCGGCTTCATCGAGGACCAGAGTCTCAACGGTTGACAGCTGCAGAGCATTCTTGTCGAGGAGATCGAGGAGACGGCCGGGGGTGGCGATGAGGAGATCGACCCCGTTGACCGCCGTCATCTGCGGATTGATGGGAACGCCGCCGTAGACGGCACGGATCTTCAGCCGGGTCGGGAGATAGTTGCTGATGGTCTGGGCAAAGTCGGCGATCTGCATCGCCAGCTCCCGGGTCGGCACCAGGACAAGGATTTTCAGGGTGCGGCGTTCCGGCGCCGGCGATTCCTGCAAACGTTGCAGCAGCGGCAGAATGAAGCTCGCGGTCTTCCCCGAACCGGTGCGGGCAAGGGCGAGGAGATCCCGGCCGGCAAGGATGGCGGGAATCGCCTGGGTCTGAATGAGGAACGGCACAAGAAACTGCCGGGCTGTGACCGCCGCAAGCAGGGACGGCGATAAACCGAGGGAGGAAAATGACATGCAATCTCCTGAAGTGCGATTAACCTGCAAAACAATTAAAAAGTGAAGGATCTGCAGCTAAAATCTGCGGATCTTGAAAAAACGCCCCTTGATCTTGTGCGCGCTCAGGCGGGCCATGGCGAGATTGGCACTGGCCATGCGAATCGCCACATAGGTGTGGAAATCGAAGACATCGATCTTGCCGACCTCACTGCCGGGGATCCCCATCTCGCCGGTGAGGGCGCCGAGGATATCACCGGGGCGCACCTTGTTCTTGCGGCCGCCGTCGATGCAGAGAGTGACCATCGGCGCTTTCAGCGGCGCTGCTGACGGCATGGACAACGACTCCAGCTCGGCGCGGGGCACCGTCGTACCGAGATAATCTTCGATCGCGGCGATCCGCCGGTTTTCGGCCACCGTCACCAGACTCAGGGCCAGCCCTTCCTCCCCAGCGCGGCCGGTACGACCGATGCGGTGGATATGGATCTCCGGGTCGCGGGTGAGTTCAAAATTGATCACCGCGGTCAGCTCCTTGATATCGATGCCGCGCGCCGCGACATCGGTGGCAACGAGAATGGAGACGCTTTTGTTGGCGAAGCGGGCCAGCACCTGGTCACGCTCGCGCTGCTCCAGGTCGCCATGGATCGCCAGGGCAGAGAAGTTCCGTTCCGTCAAGGCATCGGCGACCTCCTGGCACTCCTTGCGGGTATTGCAGAAGACCAGGGTCGATTCCGGGCGGTAATGGCCGATGATCCGGGCCAGGGCCGCGATCCGCTCGTCCTTCTCGACGAGATAGAAGAGCTGCTTGATCTGGGCGCCGTCGTGGATCGCCTCGACCTGCACGGTTACCGGCTGATGCTGCACCGTCGCACTCATGGCGGCAATCGATTCGGGGTAGGTCGCCGAAAAGAGGAGGGTCTGGCGGTTGGTCGGGGCGGCGGCGACGATGGCAGCGAGCTCTTCCTGAAAACCCATGTCGAGCATGCGATCCGCTTCATCGAGGACCAGCATCCGCAGTGATTTAAGATGAAGACTGCCGCGGCGCAGGTGGTCAAGGATGCGGCCGGGGGTGCCGACAACGATATGGACGCCGTGTTCAAGGGAGCCGAGCTGCGGTCCGAAGGGGACGCCGCCGCAGAGAGTGAGGATCTTGATGTTGTCGGTAAAGCGGGCAAGCCGGCGCAGCTCCTTGCTCACCTGATCGGCAAGTTCGCGGGTCGGGCAAAGGACCAGTCCCTGAACGCTGAAGGTCGTCACTACCAGCCGCTCCAGGAGACCGATGCCGAAGGCGGCGGTCTTGCCGCTGCCGGTCTTGGCCTGGGCGATGACGTCGGTTCCGGCCAGAATCAGCGGCAGGCTCTGCGCCTGAATCGGCGTCATTGCGCTGTAGCCGAGGGAATCAAGGTTCTGCAGCAGGGGACTCTTGAGCGGCAGGGTGGCAAAGGCAGTCGGGATCATGGCTCGCTCTTTTTATGGGGGGAAAACAGCTTCAGGAGATTGTCCCAGGAGGATTCTCCGGCGGACTCTTCGCTCTCCGGCACCACCAGGGCATCCGGGTCAACCGGCGGCAGGGGCGGCAGCGGATCACCGCCATGGTCGGGACAAAGGAGGGTCGGTTCGGTGCCGGCGAGGTAAAGTTCGTCGTGCGTCTTGGGGCAGTCAATCGTAGCGATGTAGCCGGTGGTCGGGTCGATATTGACACTGACGACGCTATCCGGCACAGCAAAGTCGACAACCTCTTTGCCGGCCAGGGCCGGACGCATGAAGCCCTCCCAGATCGGCGCGCAGATCGCCCCGCCGGTAAAGCCCTTGCCGCCCGGTTTCGGCTGGTCATAACCGACCCAGACACCGGTGACAAGCTGCGGGGTATAACCGATGAACCAGGCATCGCGATAATCATCGGTGGTGCCGGTCTTCCCGGCCGCCGGGCGCTGCCGGCTGAAGTTCGCCAGGGACTTGGCGGTGCCGTAGCTCAGGACATCCTGCAGCATGCTGGTGGTGACATAAGCCACCGCCGGGTCGATGACCGGGGCCAGGATCGGGGCAAACTCCGTCACCTCATTGCGCTGCCGGTCGACGATGCGGAGGATGGTCCGGACATCAGGACGCAGGCCGCTGTTGGCCAGAGGGGCGTAGGCCTGCACCAGCTCGACCAGGGTGACCTCTTCGGTGCCGAGAGCGAGAGAAAGGTCGTGCCGGGCGCGCAGCGGCAAACCGAGTTGACTGGCAAAGTTGACAAAGGTCGGCACGCCGATGGCTTCAAGGAGCTTGACGGTGATGACATTATTGGAGTGGGCCAGGGCCTGCCGCAGCGGCAGAGAACCAAAGACTTCATTGCCATAGTTGCGCGGCGTCCAGCTGCCCCCCTCGCCCCGCGAATAGGCCACCGGAGTATCATCCCAGATGTCGGAGGCGCTATAGCCTGCTTCCAGAGCCGCGGCAAAGATCAGCGGCTTGATCGCCGAACCGGGCTGACGCTTGGCAAAGAAGGCGCGGTTATAGCTGCTTTTGGCGAAATCAACGCCCCCCACCGCCGCCAGAACATTGCCGGTGGCAGGATCGAGACTGACGATTGCCCCCTGCAACCCGGGATCGCGCCCCTGCATCTTCTCGCGCAACGTCTTCTCCGCCAGCTGCTGCAGATCGAGATCGAGGGCGGCGGTGATCTCCATCCCTCCTGCTTCGATGACCTGCGCGCCGTAGCGCTCGATCAGTTTGCTGCGAATATGATTGAGGTAATAAGGCGCCTGACCGCGCGGGGTGACGGTCACCTGCTGGGCGCGCAGCTGCTGCTGCTTCTGCACCGTGATGATTTCGAGATCCGCCATGCGCTTGAGGACGACATCACGACGGCCGTTGACACTGGCGGCCTCCCCGGCGGGATTGTAGCGACCGGGATTCTTCGGCACTCCGGCAAGGAGGGCACATTCGGCGTCGTTCAACTCCTCGGGATTCTTGTCGAAATAGAGACGGGCCGCAGCGGCAATCCCCCAGGCGCCATTGCCGTAATAGATTTCATTGAAGTACATCTCCAAAATCTGCGCCTTGCTGTACTTCTTTTCATACTCCACCGCCATGAAGCCTTCTTTGACCTTGCGGTCGATGGTCTTCTCGCCGGTGAGGTAGCGGTTCTTGATCAGCTGCTGGGTGATCGTTGACCCCCCTTCAGCGAGATTGCGATTGATCACATCCTTGACCAGCGCCCGGGCGATGCCGCGGACATCGATGCCGCCATGCTCGTAGAAACGGGTGTCCTCCACCGCCACCACCGCCTGCTGCAGAAAGAGAGGGATACGCTGCAGAGGCGTCCAGTAGCGCTGCTCCGGCAGCAGCCGACCGACAAAACGACCGCGTTGGTCGAAGACCTTGATCGAGCGGTAATCCGGTGCCAGCAGGGGATAAGTGACAAAATCGTCCGCGGCTTGCGCCATCGGAACGAGGAGCAGAGCGGCGAGGAGGAGAAGCAGGGAGGATGCCAGAACTTTTCTGTACAGCGGGACCAAAGCAGAGAACAAGACGCTGGTGACTCCTTCAAATGGTGGGGGAACGATGGTTGGCCGGGATCACCGGACGTTGCAGGATATAGCTAATGACGCGTCAGAACAAAGAAATTTTTTCTCATAGAAGAGTAGCAGGAATTGTGAGCGCCGATTGGCTCGAAAATCATTTAGCACACGGATTTAACGGATTAGACGGATTTTCACGGATTAAACACTGACAAAAGTTACAGGCCAGGGTTATCAGCATTCAGCCGCTTGCCCTCGATTAATCCGTCTTTATCTCACAACCTTTATCAACTATTTAAATGCAGCAGCCAGGCCTTCAGCCCCTGCATGATCATTTCAACGGAAATTGTCCCGATCACCAGCGCCGTCACCCGCCCCATGATCTCGATATAGCGCTCGATCAGTTTGGCGTTGTGCGGCCGGACCACGTCATGAAGCCGTTTCAGCAGCAACAGGGTCGTCACGGTGATCACCATGGCGAGAATAATAGCGATGACCGCCCAGAGCGTCGGCAGACGGCTACCGGCCAGGATACTGGCGCTGACGGTACTCGGGCCGATCATCACCGGCATGGCGATCGCTCCGGCAATATGCTCCGGCTTGCCGCGCATCTTGCGAATCGCTTCAGGACCGGTGAACATGAACTGGATACCGATGAGGAGAAAGATGATACCGCCGAAGATCTGAAAAGACGCAAAACGAACCTGGAGGACGTGAGTAAAGAGGGCGTCACCTACCAGAGCGACACAGATGAAGACGGCGGTGCTGATGAGTCCGGCCCGAATCATCACCTGCGAAAAGGCCCGGTTATCAAGTTCCTGAATCAGATCAACAAGGTAGATAATCAGCAGAAACGGGTTGAGCAGCATCAAGAGCAACAACACCGAGCTCATAAAATTCTGTAAGACCACGGCAGTCATGGAAGGAGGCTCTTGTGCCACACATTCATGCTCTCCAGGGTGCCGGAGATCTGGGTGTTGTGGGTGAGGGTGCCGCTGTAGGTATAGCCGTTGCGGGCAAAGGTAATATTCATGCCGGGCGAATAGGAGCGGGCAATGGTGTAAGCGGTTTTGATGCCGCATTGCGCTGCGGCTGCTTCCGCCTGCGCCAGGAGATAGTTGGCGAGCCCACGGCCTTGACAGTCGGGCCGGGTGGCAAAGTCGGTCATCTCCGCATTCTCTCCCTTGCGGTCCATCTCCGCCGAAGTCAGGGCGATGAGCTCAGATCCTTCCCAGATGCCGAAGTAGATGACATCCTCCGCCATGGTCTGGCGCAGATAGGCTTCGTCATGGATCGGAAAAGGATAAGTGGCAAAGACCTGGCGGTAAAGGGCCGCCATCGGCGGCGTATCGGTGGGCAGCATCTGCCGGCAGCGCAGGGCCGCGTCAAGGGGTTGATGGCCGCCGCCGAGCGTCGCCTTTTGGCGGGCGAGATCCAAAGCCTCGGCAACGCTCGCGGGGCGCTTCTCCTCCTGCCGCTCCGGAGAAAAATATTTCCCGAGGAAGAGGGCGGACTCCTGTCCCCGGAAAAAATTCGGAATCGACGCTTCGACAGTGTAGCCATCGGCGAGAAAGGTGTCTTCGGCGGCCGCCGGAATCTTGGCGAAGATCTTTGAATAGCCCCGGTCGCCGGCGAGCGCGCGAAGATGCGGGATGATCCCCTGCAAATCCGCCGTTGCCAGGTGCATCAGATAGACCCGGTCACTATGTTTGCCGTGCTGGATCTTCGACTGGCCAAAAGTTGTCAGAGTATCAATCATCACTATTACGGCGCTCCATGCGAGAGTTGTTCTCCGGCGTCAGGGAGATCGTTTCGTCAAAGTCGGAGAGGAGTTTAACGATGCCGGTGGCTTCGCACTCTTCCGCCCCCTCGAGCTTGAGCTCGAGTTTGCAGTCATCGCATTTGCGATCGCAGAAGATCGCTTTATAGCTCTCCGGCTCGTGATAGGTGGTAATGACCCCTTCGTAGTTGCGCAGCACCACCTTGTTGGTCGAAAGGGAAAGGAGGTAGTTGGGGGTCAGCGGAATCTTGCCGCCACCGCCGGGGGCATCGACAACATAGGTCGGGACGGCAAAGCCGCTGGTATGGCCGATGAGGTTCTCCATGATCTCGATCCCCTTGCCGACCGGGGTGCGGAAATGGGCCAGCCCTTCGGCCATATCGCATTGATAAAGGTAATAAGGACGAACCCGGTTGGCGACGAGTTCCTGGACCAGCGACTTGATGATGCGCGGACAGTCGTTGATCCCGGCCAAAAGGACGGTCTGGTTGCCGAGCGGGATGCCGGCATCGGCGAGCAGACGCAGCGCCGCGCGGGACGAGGCCGTAATTTCACGGGGATGGTTAAAGTGCGTATTCACCCAGAGGGGATGGTGCTTTTTGAGCATGGTAATCAGCTCAGGGGTGATGCGGTAAGGGAGGACGACCGGCATGCGCGTACCGATACGGATAACCTGGACGTGGGGGATATTCTCAAGCTCGGTGAGAATCCAGTCGAGATAATCATCGGAGAGCATCAGCGGGTCCCCCCCGGAAAGGAGGACATCACGGATCACCGGGGTCTGACGGATATAGTCGATCCCTTGCATAATACTGTCACGGTCGGGGATAGAGTCGACGTCGCCGACCTTGCGTTTGCGCGTACAGTGCCGGCAGTACATCGAGCAGACATTACTGATGTGAAAAAGGACCCGGTCGGGGTAGCGGTGGGTAATCCCCGGCGCCGGGCTGTCTTTATCCTCATGGAGAGGATCGGCCATATCGTTGCGCTCGATCTCCAGTTCACGCGGCGAGGGGAAAGCCTGCATGAAGATCGGGTCGTTGCGATAATCGGCGGCATTGATCAGGGAGAGATAATATGGCGTTACCGACAGAGGGAAACGGTCGAGGGTCTTTTCCAGCTCGAGCTTCTCCTCGGCACTGAAACGGATATTCAGGAGTTTTTCCACCGCTGCCAAAGATTGAATCGAGTGCTTGAGCTGCCAGCGCCAATCTTTCCAGTCGGCACGGGAGACCCCTTTAGTTGAGAGTTTTTCGGCGATTTCCTGTTGGTTTGGTGTGTAGATAGACAATGTTATCTCCTTTGTGGGCGCAGGTAAAAAAGTGGTCATCCCGCCGCAGCCCGCGAACCGGGGCTGCGCTGCGCGTTTATGTCCTTCTGAAAAGGATAGTTAAGATCGACCGGGCAACACAGGGCCGCCCGCGAAAGAATACTCAGGGAAGGGGCGAATCACTAGCCGGCAGAAGCGGGCCGGTCTCCAGAATCGGTGCGGCCGAGATCTCCCCGGCTTCCATCAAGCTGACGAGTTTGTCCAGAGCCAGGGTAATCGACACCTGCTCCAGGGACGGCAGATTTTTCAGACTATCGGACAAAGTCTCCTGCAACGGCGAGGGAGCAGTCGCGGCGAGGAGCGCACCGGCTTCCGTCAGACAGATCTGCACCTGACGGCGGTCCGCGGTGCTGCGGATACGGGCAAGAAGCCCTTTTTCTTCGAGGCGATCGACGATGCCGACCACGGTGCTGGCACTAAGGTAAAGGATACGGGCAAGACGCGTCGGCGTCATTGCCCCGTTTTGTTTGATCGTCAGAATACACCCGAGCTGGGGGCCGGTGATCTGATAGGAATGACTCAAGTGCTGTGAATGGATTTCAATGGCGCGGATGATACGACGCAGCGATTGCAGGATGCGCAGCTCATAGTTCCCCTCGGGGATGGGGGGGGCAGCGTTCCGTGCAATAATTTCCTGCAAGGCCGGATCACGATAACTGGCTGCCGTCTTATCGCGCATTTTCTTTTCGTCACGTACTGCCGCCATAACGACATCATCCTTCCAACGAGGGTAAATGAGTGGTCAACTATTTCACATGGAAATGTTTCGCATAAATATAATTAGCATACGAATGAATATCTGTCAAGACAGGGAGCAGACAGGGAGCGGTACAAAGGCGTTGCAACAGAGTGCATTACCGACGGCAGAAACCGGTGGTGACGACAAAAATTACCATCGACGGTTGACAACTCATTTGCCGGCGGCAAACTCTAGTCACAACAAACATCGCTAAATCGATATGTTAGCGATTAAGGGACAATCTGAATTATCCGCCCATCCCCCTCCCTGACTCTTTAATGACATCACGACAAGGGAGAACGGGATGATTTATCGCCAGTTCAACCAGGACACACTTTTCGTATGGAGGTTAATTATGTGGCGCAAAATTTTCGTGTTAGCACTTCTCGGTTTTCTCCTTGCCCCTGGTGCGGCCATGGCGCAATTTCAAATGGGGGACATGGAACTGACTCTCAACGGCAATGGTTCAAGTGACAATGATTTTGATGCTACGGTGACGTCCGTCGAGCTGAGTCTAGGCTATTTCATGAATGCCAATCTCGAAGGAATTGTCCGCCAGGGGGTCTCCTATATCGATGTCCCGGGTGACAACATCTGGAACGGGTCGACACGTTTAGGTCTTGATTACCACTTTGACTTGCAGATGTGGCAACCATTTGTCGGTGCCAGCATCGGCATGATTTACGGCGACATGGTGAAAGATCAATTTATCGCCGGGCCGGAAGTCGGCATAAAAGCCTTTGTCAACACCACCACCTTTATCCTGGCCTCGGTTGAATACGATGTCCTCTTCGAGGACGCCGATGAAGTCGATGATCAGTTCAGTGACGGTCGCTACGTTTACAACCTCGGCGTCGGATTTAGATGGTAAACTCTGCATACAGATCGATGATAAAGAAGGGCCGGCAAAGCATGCCGGCCCTTCTTTATGGTGGTGTGGCAGGATCCCCGGACTTGAGATTACGGGGTTACTACGGGTGCGCTGCTTAGCAGGGAGGAGTCAGCCCGCGGAGAGAGATCGGGATCCACCGGTGTCTGAGGAAGTGGCAGGCCGCTGCGCAGCAACACTGCCATTTCGGCCGCCGGCAGGGGGCGGCTATAATGGAAACCCTGGGCCTCGTTGCACCCTTCGCGCAGAAGAAAGTTGCGCTGGTCTATGGTTTCCACCCCCTCGGCAAGAACCTTGAGGCGCAGGCGGTGGGCCATGGCGATAATGGCGCTGGCGATGGCCGCGTCGTCCGGGTCGCTGGAGACGTCACGCACAAAGGAACGATCGATTTTTAATTTATCGACGGGAAAGTGTTTGAGATAACTGAGAGAGGAGTAGCCAATGCCGAAATCGTCGATGGAAATCCGCAGCCCCATCTCTTTGAAGCGACGCAGAAGAGGGACAGTCTGGTCTTCGCTACTCATGAGCAGATTTTCGGTAATTTCAATCTCCAGGTAAGTGGCGGCCAGTCCGGACTCTTCCAGGGCCTGAGTGATGATCGCTTCGAGATTTTGTTGCCGGAACTGCAAGGGGGAAAGATTCACCGCCACTTGTACCGGGGGGAGTCCGGCGTCTTGCCAGGCCTTGTTCTGCCGGCAGGCTTCGCGAATGACCCATTCGCCGAGGGGTAATATCAGGCCGCACTCTTCGGCTACCGGAATAAACTCCTCCGGCGGGACCAATCCCAATTCCGGATGGAGCCAGCGCAGCAGAGCCTCGGCGCCGAAAATCCGGCCGCTTTCCAGGTCGACCAGAGGTTGGTAGTGGAGAAAAAATTCCCGGTTTTCCAGGGCGCAGCGCAAGCGGTTTTCCAACACCAAACGCTGGTGGGCGCTGGCATTGAGGTCGGCGGTAAAGAACTGATAGTTGTTACGGCCGAGCTTCTTGGCATGATACATGGCCGCGTCGGCGTTCTTGATCAGAGTGGCCGAATCCAGACCGTCTTCCGGGTAAAGGGCGATGCCGATGCTGGCAGTAACGCGCAATTCCTGCCCTTCAATGCTGAAGGGCAAAGCCATGGCCGCAAAGATTTTGCGAGAGATCTGGACCGGATCCGCAGACTCGCGAATCTGTCGCACAATGATGATGAATTCGTCCCCTCCTTGCCGGCTCACGGTGTCGCTGCCTCGCACGCAGTCGATCAGGCGGGCCGCCATCTGCTGCAGGAGCTGATCGCCGACCAGGTGCCCCAGGGAATCGTTGATATTTTTAAAATTATCGACATCGAGGAAGAGGATGGCGAAATACTCCTCTTCCCGCTGGGCAACGGCAATCGCCTGCTGCAGTCGGTCGAGGAGCAGGGTGCGGTTCGGCAGGTTGGTCAGGGTGTCGTACTGGGCGAGATAACGGATTCGTTCGTCGTTCGCTTTACGCTCGGAAATATCGCGGAAGGCCGCGACCGCGCCGATGGTCACCCCTTCGGCACGCATCAACTGGCAAGAGATCTCCACGGTCAGCAGTCCGCCATCCTTGCGCCGGAACAGCTCCTCCCCGACATAGCCCTGCCCGCGCTCTATCGCAGAAAAGACCGGACACTCCGCTGGGTGCTGGCGGGGGATGCCGTCGCCATGGACGTGGAAGCGCTGATGACCGACCTGCCCGACGACTTCCTCGGCGCGGTAGCCGAGCAGTTCGCTGAAGGCCGGATTGACCCGGTTGATCTTCCCGTGCACATCCATGACATACAGGCCATCAGCGATGGTATCGGTGATCGTCTGCAACTGCTGCTTTTCCTGCTGGAGCTTGGCTCCGGAACGCAGTAGTCCCCGGGTGAACCAGGTGAAGGCGGATAAGACCAGGGTGAGTAACCCCATATTGAGATAGAACTCATGGCGCAGGGCCGCGACAAAGGGCGCCCGGGCGTAGGCGACGACATAAGCGGCCGGGCGGTCAAGGATATCCCGGATCGGCAGGAAGGAGACCGCCCAGTCGCCGGAGGCTGTACTCTGAGAGACGGTGAAGCTTTCTCCGGCAGCCATCCCCTTCTGTACCCGGGGAAGGCGACTCAACGGGCCATCGAGCTCGCGAACTGTCGCGCTCGGCGGCGGCGGCGAGTCGAAAAAGAGCAGACGGGGGTCCTCTACTAAAAAGCTGTCATGCAGCGGCGAAGTTTCGTAGAGCGAGCGCTTTCCGTCGAAAAGAATCTCCTCAACCTGCTCCCGGCGCAGCACCAACACATATTCACTGCGCGGGTCGAGGTCGGTCATGGCCTCACGGATCGAACGGAAGGTGACGCTGGTCTCCATGCTCCCCAAGTGTTCTTCGCCACGAAAGACCGGGTAGACGTAGCGGAAACCCGAAACTGACTTCCCGGCTTCGAAGCCGGAAACCTCCCGGCGTTCCGTATTGGCCAGACGCACTGTGGGGCGGGCCTCGAAGAGGGGGTCTTCGCACTTGTCCGGGGCGTGAAAGCGCAAAAAACTGTGGCCGGAGGCCGTATGAAAATGCATCTGGCGGATGCCCCGCTCCTTGAGTTGGGCATAGCTGGGAGCGAGCAACCGGTAGAGTTTGCCCCGGGCCCGATCACGGGTCGCTCCCGTGCTGTGCACCCCCCGGGCAAAGGTCTCGACAACCTCATCATCCAGGACCATTTCTTCGAAGAGGATTTCTGTAGCCAGTCGGTACATCTCGATGCTGGCCCGATAAGTGACAGCCAGCACGGTGACATTTTCCTCGAGTTGCTGACCTTCCTTGTCCTGCCAGTGATTGTAGAGGAAGGTAGCGGAGAGGCCCCAGGCCAGGACAAAAAGGAACAAGCCGACAATCAACCGCATCAGAAATTGCTCCGCTCGGGGATGGAGCTTTTGTAGGGAAGTTGCCGCGCCCCGGCGTAGTCCTCGTCGTGGCCGGGGATGACGCCGTAGCGGATATTGTCCCCCCAATGCTCCCGGACCGCCGGGGCGACATCGAGGAGCGTCTGACGGATTTGCGCGATGCGCTCGGCAGAAAGGGTGTTGCCGTTGGCAACCAGGGCCAACCCCGGCAAGGGAGAGGTTTCAGCGATTACCACCAGTCCCAGGCGGGCGTATTTGCGGGCGATGGCGGTCTTCACTCCGCCGGCGGCAAATTCGCCGCGGAGGACGGCCAGGGCCACTTCGTCGTGCTGCCCGAGGTAGCGGTAACGGTTTTCTTTCAGGCTGCTCCCCGCCTGCTGAAGCAGGCCGTCGACGGAAAGATAGCCGCAGGTAGAAAGGTGCTGGGTCAGGGCGATCTTGTGATCCTTCAGTTGCCCGGGACGCAACTCGCTTTCGGCGGTCGCGATCAAGGCACAGGTATAGGCAGGCTCTCCGGTCTTTTCACGAAAGATGACCAGTGGTTGCGCCGCGGGGAAGCGGTCCTTGAGCCGGAGATAAGGGAGGGGACCAAGATAGGCCAAATCGAGGCGGCCGGCGACAAATTTATCGAGAATCTCCTGGTACTCGGTCGAATGATCGATCTGCACTCTCACCCCCAGAGACTTTTCAAGATACTCCAGCAGGGGTTTCCACTGACTGGCCACGGTTTCCGGGGATTCCATGGGTAAGGGAGCAAAGCGCAGAATGTCGCCGGCAAAGGCGACGGGCGGGAGGGTGAAGAGCAGCGCGGCCAGGAAGGCGATAACCTTGTGCATGGTTCCTCCAGCCCGAAGGGCAAATTTCAGAGTCAATCGTTGTGCCGGAAAAAGGAGGATGAAATCATGATTTTATCCTCCTCATTTAACGAAAACGATTGTATCTATGAGGGCTTTTCTTGTCAATCTTGGTGAATCATCCCCTGTGCCAGGCCTGTTCGAGCTCTGCACGAAGCTCCGCTTCCCTCCCCCGGTACTTGGGAGAGAAGTGAAAGGGGATGACCCTGCTCACACCGGCAGCGCGGGCGAGTTCACCGGCCTGACGGGCGGTAAGGTGGGAGCGCTCACTGGCCCGTTCGGCTTCGGCCTGAAGAAAGGTCGCCTCGATGAAGAGGTAGTCGGCCCCTTGTGCAAGGGCAACGATCTTCGCGGCATTTTCCGGAGTATAGCCGGCATCGGTGACATAGCAGATCTTCTGTCCGGCGCTGATCCGCACCACTGTCTCCTTCAACTCTCCGAGGGGACGTACATCCCCTGACGGCAGCGCCATAGGAGTATCATCCGGAAGACCACCCACGATTGCCTCCTTGAGTTTCTTGAGCCAGGGACCGACCGCCAACCCTGACTCCGCCAGCCGGTTCTTCATGATATTGAGATGCCACTTCTCTTCGAGGGCAAAGGCGAGGCTGGGAATCTTGTGATCAAGGTGGGCAACCCGGACACGAAGGCCGGCCTCGTCATGGAGGAGATCGCCGGTTTTGCCGCCGAATGGGAAATTTTCCAGCGCAAAACCGCGCTGGCAGTGGAATTCACCGGTGAGGAGACGGCCATCGGCATGAACCTCGCTGGCGATGATGGTGAAGTCGGTGTCATAGCTGAAGACGAGATTCCAGCTGTAGGCGGCAAGACGATGGCGAATCTGCTCGACAAAACCGGGAGGGCCATAGAGGTGGAGATGCTTGTCGCGGCCGAGACAAAGGCGCAGGAGGTGATCGAAACCGATGAAATGATCGATGTGGGCGTGGGAAACGAAGACATGACCGGTGCGCAGGAGCTTGCGTGTCGAGAAGTTATTAAGAGTGCCGAGATCGAAGAGGATGGCGCGGCGGCTGTACAGGAAATCGACAAAGACTGCTGGGTCGTCGAAGGGGGAGTTGATTAAAAAGGGGTGAAAGATCGGGGTCATAATCACTCCACCGTCAGCGGAAAGCTCTGAAGGGGAAGATGCTCGGCGCCACGCGGGGTCAAACGGCTCTGAAAGAGGATGAACTCTTGCACCACCAGCATGGGAAGGTGCGGAGGGAGGGATTGCTCAAGAAAGACCCCGACCTCACGCGCCGCCGGCGCCTTGAGGCGGGCCAAGGTGATATGAGGGGAGAAGAGGCGTTCCTCCACCGGCAGGTTACACCGAAGGAGAGCCTCCCGCACCAAGGCGGCGAGCTCGGTCAGGCGCGGTTGCGGCGCCAGTCCAACCCACAGCACCCGGGGACGCTGCCGGCCGGGGAAGCAGCCGGTGCTGGTAAAGGAGACCTTGAAGGCGTGGAAATGAATCCGCGCCAGTTCGGCCCTCAGCACCCCGACCGCCTCATCCTCTACCTCGCCGAGAAAGGCGAGGGTCAGGTGCATCTGCTCCCGTGGCACCCAGCGTGCGCCGGGGAGATCAGAGCGCAGCATCCAGAGGGTGTGCTTGATCTCCGGCGGGAGCTCGATGGCTACAAAAAGGCGCATACTTCCCCCGCCTACGCCTCGACCAGCAGCCGATTTGTCACCCCGTCGACGCCGAAGAGATACCAGGCATCGGCCTCCGCCATCCGCCGTTCACTTTCGTTCTTGACCAGCCCGTCGAGGGTCACCCAGTCGTTGGCACAGCTGACCCTGATCTGCCCGGCGTTGACAAAGGGGTCCTTTTCGAGAATGAGACGGAGAGCGTCGATAACTTCATCGGCATTGTCTTCCTCGGTCGGCACCTCCTCGATACCGTTGACCACGTCGCGGCTCCCCGGCACCCACCAGGCGAGGACCCCGGCGAGACGCTTGGCGGTCAGGCTGGAGACGACACCGTTGAGAATGACGATGCCGTCCGTCACCTCGACATCGATACTGCCGTCCAGCCCCTGTTCCGCTTCACGCACCACCTCCGGCCTCCCTTTAACGATCGCCCAGAGGGCGCAGGAGCCGAGCATCTCCTCGGCGAGGAGAGCCTTGCAGACCCGTTCACGGATTTCGCCGTCCGTCATCGCCTCCGCCGGAGAAAGGTGGACGCGGTCAACGATGCTGGCGACGCCGGGGATCGCCGCCGCCACCTCCAGCGCCCGCTTTTTCGCCATGATATGCTCCACCTCCCCTTCCATGGTCAGCACTCCGTCCGCGAACTCCAGTTGCAGAGGGAAGTTGTAGAGATTGACCTGCTTCTCCCGCTCCAGGGCCGCCGCCACCGCCTTGACTATCCGCTCTTCGTTGCGCATGCTCGCCTCCCTTTCTGTCTACCTGTTTGCAAGTATACCAACCCCCGGCGCGGATGCAGGGCGCACTCTTTTTTTCCCCGCAGACGCCCTTCCTCCATTTGACCTGGTCCGATCCCCTGTTATGCTTTTGCAACGCCCTTTGGAGACGAATCATGCGCTATTCACCGCTGCTCACCGACCTCTACGAACTGACCATGCTCGCCGGGTACCTGGAGGAAGGGATGGCAGAGAAACCGGCGGTCTTTGACCTCTTCTTCCGCAAGAATCCCTTCGAAGGGGGCTACGCGGTCTTTGCCGGACTGGAACCGGCTCTGGAGTATCTGGAGAAGCTGCGCTTTCTGCCGGAGGAACTGGAGTACCTGCGCAGTCTGGGGCTCTTCCAACCCCGCTTTCTCGACTTTCTCCGCGACTTCCGCTTTCACGGCACCGTCACGGCCCCGCCGGAAGGGACGGTGGTCTTTGCCAACGAGCCGCTGCTGACCGTGGAAGGGCCGCTCGCCGAGGCGCAGTTCGTCGAGACTGCCCTGCTCAATATCATCAACTTCCAGACCCTCATCGCCAGCAAGGCTGCCCGCATCGTCCATGCCGCCGCCGGAGCAACCGTTCTCGAATTCGGCCTGCGCCGGGCGCACGGCCCGGACGGCGGCCTTTCCTGTGCCCGCGCCGCCTGTGTCGGCGGGGTGCGCAGCACCAGCAACGTTTTGGCGGGGATGGTCTACGACCTGCCGGTGCGCGGTACTCACGCCCACAGCTGGGTGCAGGCCTTCCCCGACGAACTCACCGCTTTTCGCGCTTATGCCGACGCTTTCCCCGACAGCAGCACCCTTCTCGTCGACACTTACGACACACTGTTAAGCGGCATCCCCAACGCCATCACCGTAGCGCGCGAACTGCGGGAAAAAGGGCACGAACTGCGTGGCGTCCGTCTCGACTCCGGCGACCTCGCCTATCTTTCCCGCGCCAGCCGCAAGATGTTCGACAACGCCGGCTTTCCCGAGGTCAAAATCGTCGCCTCCAATGAACTCGACGAATTCGTCATCGATTCGATCCGCGCCGAAGGGGGGCAGATTGATATCTACGGCGTCGGCACCAAGCTGGCAACCGGCAGCGGCAGCGGCGGCGGCGCGCTCGGCGGCGTCTACAAGCTGGTGGCGATCGATGGCCTGCCGAAATTGAAAGTCACCAGCGACATCGCCAAGGCGACCTTGCCGGGGAAGAAGAAGCTGCTGCGGGCGCGGGAGCCGGATGGCAGATTTATTCAGGATGTCATCTGTCTGGAGGGGAAGACACCGGGGGCCGGCGCGGTCGTTTTCGATCCCGCTAACCCCCTGCAGCAGACCACCCTGCCCGCCGACGTCATCCTCCAGGATCTGCGGCGGGTGGTGATGCAAAACGGGCGACGGACACAACCCCCGGAGATGTTGGAGGTCATGGCAGCGCGGAGTGCCGGTGAGCTGGCGATGTTGCCGCAGGGCTGTCTGCGCTTTATCAACCCGCACCGCTACAAGGTCTCGATCTGCGACGAGCTGAAGGAGCTGCGCAACACCTTGATCGCGCAGCTGCAAAGGAGCATGCCCCATGCCTGAAAAAGCCGCCCTGCTCATTGTCGATGTCCAGAATGACTTTTGCCCCGGCGGCGCCCTGGGGATCCGCGACGGCGACAAGGTGATCGCACCGCTCAATTACGCCGCCCAACTCTTCAGGGCGGCAGCACTGCCGGTGTTGACCAGCCGCGATTGGCATCCGCCGCAGACGCATCATTTTCGCGAATTCGGCGGCGACTGGCCGGTGCACTGCGTCGCGGGGACAGCCGGGGCGGACTTCCATCCCGACCTCCAATTACCGGAAGAGACAATGATCCTTTCCAAAGGGATCGACCCAACGTTGGACGGTTATTCGGCCTTCGAGGCGGTCAGCGCTGACGGCCGGCAAATGGCGGAGCTCCTGGCTGAAATGGGGGTGCAAAGACTCTATATCGGCGGGCTGGCGACCGACTACTGCGTCCTGGCCACCACCCTCGAAGCCCGGCAGCGTGGTCTGGCAGTGACGGTGCTAATCGACGCTATCGCCGCCGTCGAACTCCTCCCCGGCGATAGCGTCGCTGCTCTCGCCAGGATGACAGGAGCCGGCGCGCAGCTCGCCAGCGTTGCCGACCTGCCGGACAAACTGCAAGCGAAACGACGGGAGTAATGCCATGGCCCTACCCCCGCAACTGCGCAAAGTTTCCGACACCACCTGGGAACTGCCGACCTCTTACAAAGACGGCATGCGGGTGCCGGCGCGGATTATCGCCACGGAATCTCTCCTGCACGGCATGGAGGCCGGGGTCTTCGAACAGACCGCCAACGTCGCCTGCCTCCCCGGCATCATCAACTACGCCTACTGCATGCCGGACGGCCACTGGGGTTACGGCTTCCCCATCGGCGGCGTCGCCGCTTTCGACCCGGCCACCGGCGTGATCTCTCCCGGCGGCATCGGCTTCGACATCAACTGCGGCATGCGCCTCTGCCTGACCAACCTCACCGAAGAGCAGGTGCGGCCGCACATTCGCGAACTCGTTGACCGGCTCTTTGCCGCCATCCCCACCGGCGTCGGCTGCAGCGGCTTTGTCCGCTCTTCGCGCAGTGAATTCCGCCGGGTGATCGAACGCGGCTCGCGCTGGTGTCTGGAGAACGGCTTCGCCACCCCCGAGGATCTGGAGATGACTGAGGAAGGGGGCGGCTTTGCCGGCGCCGATGCGGCAGCGTGCAGCGACAAGGCGATCGAACGCGGCTACGACCAGATCGGCACCCTCGGCAGTGGCAACCACTACTGCGAGATCCAGGTGGCACGGCCGGAGAACATCTTCGACGCAGCGACCGCCCGCGCCTTCGGCATCACCATCCCCAACCAGGTGGTGATCATGTTCCACTGCGGCAGCCGCGGCTTCGGCCATCAGGTCGCCACCGACTACCTCCAGACTTTTCTGCGGGTAATGACGAGCAAGTACGGGATCAAGCTCTACGACCGCGAACTCGCCTGCGCCCCTTTCCGCTCCCCGGAAGGGCAGGCCTACTTTGCAGCGATGAAGTGCGCCGCCAACATGGGCTTTGCCAACCGCCAGGTCATCCTCCACCGCATCCGCGAAGTCTTTGCCCACTGCTTCCATTCCTCCCCCGAGAAGCTGGGGATGCGCATGGTCTACGACGTCGCCCACAACACCGCCAAACTGGAAAAACATTGCATCGACGGGGAGATGACCGAAATCCTAGTCCACCGCAAGGGTGCGACCCGCGCCTTCGGGCCGGGGATGGCCGGACTCCCTAACGCTTACCAAGAGACCGGCCAGCCGGTCATCATCGGCGGCAGCATGGAGACCGGTTCCTACCTCCTCGCCGGCATGACGAGCGCGGAGTCGACTTTCTATACCACCGCCCACGGCAGCGGCCGCACCATGAGCCGCCACCAGGCGAAGAAGCTGGTCAAGGGCCGCCAGCTGTTGGACGATATGGAGGCGCGCGGCATCCATGTCCGTTCCGCTTCCTACGGCGGTCTTGCCGAGGAAGCCGGTTTCGCCTACAAGGATATCGACATCGTCACCGCGGCCACGGAAGTTGCCGGCCTCAGCCGCCGGGTGGTGAAGCTGGTGCCGATCGGCAACATCAAGGGGTAGCGATGCCGTTTCGCTTTGACGACACAATATCCCCCGCCGATGTCGCCTTCGCAGCCTGGGGCGCGACGCAGGAAGAGCTCTTCATTTCCAGCGCCGCCGCCCTGCTCCGCACCATGGTCGAAGCACCGGAAGCGGTAGCGCGGCAACAAAAGCTCACCATCTGCCTGGAAGACGAATCACTGGATATGCTCCTCTGGGCCTTTCTCTCGGAACTGATCTTCTACAAGGATGCCCGTCGTCTGCTGCTGCATGCCGATGCGGTGGAGATTGAGGAAAGGGAGGGGATTTTCCAGTTGGAAGCGCAAGTCAGCGGCGAAGCGATCGCGACCGACCGCCACCACTGCCTCGTCGATGTCAAAGCGGTAACGCTGCACTGTTTTCGGGTGATACACGAGGAGGGTTGCTGGAGAGCGGTGGTGGTGCTGGATGTGTAAGTCTGGCGTGTGGTTGCCTCCCCCCTCCTTACTTCAAGGAGGGGGTCGGGGGGTGGTGCTCTAGACTTGTTAACGTAATACAAACGTCGGGCGACTCGACTCATCCGAATTCACCATCTCCCTCTACCTGGAAGCAAAACCCCCCTCCCCCATCGCGCCATTCTCCTTGCATTCATCCCCCGAATAAGCTAATTTTCCCACTCCGCCACCGGCTCGGCCGCTGCGATTTCCCCCTTTTCGAGGTCTGACCCCCATGCGCTATTCCCAATACTTTATCCCCACGCTCAAAGAGACTCCGGCCGATGCCGAAGTTATCAGCCATCAGCTTATGCTCCGTGCCGGACTGATCCGAAAAGTCGCCTCGGGGATCTACAACTATCTCCCCCTCGGCCTGCGGACGATCCGCAAGGTGGAGAAGATTGTGCGGGATGAGATGGATCGCGCCGGCGCCCTGGAGATTCTCATGCCGATGGCGAATCCGGCAGAACTGTGGCAGGAGTCGGGACGCTGGGAGAAGTACGGCAAGGAGCTACTGCGCTTCAAGGACCGCAAGGAAGCGGAATTCTGTATGGGGCCGACCCACGAAGAGGTGGTGACCGATATCGTCCGCCGCGAAGTGCGCTCCTACCGGCAGATGCCTTTGAACCTGTACCAGATCCAGACCAAGTTTCGCGACGAGATCCGCCCCCGTTTCGGGCTGATGCGCGGCCGCGAATTCATCATGAAGGATGCCTACTCCTTTGATGTCAACGAAGCCGGCGCCATCGCCGCCTACGACAAGATGTACCAGGCCTACCGTCGCATCTTCGCACGCTGCGGTCTCAACTTCCGCGCCGTTGAAGCTGATTCCGGCGCCATCGGCGGCAGCTATTCCCACGAATTCATGGTCCTTGCCGATTCAGGAGAAGATGCCATCGTCTCCTGCAACGGCTGCCAGTATGCCGCCAATGTCGAGAAGGCGGAAGCGCGTCCCACCGGCGCTCCGGAGCACTGCGACCCCCGCCCGCTGGAGAAGATTGCCACCCCCGGCCAGAAAAGCATCGAAGAGGTCTCGACCTTCCTCAAGATCGCTGCCAGCGAGACAGTGAAGTGTCTGATCTTTGTTGCCGATGGCGAACCGGTGGCGGTGCTGCTGCGCGGAGACCACGAGCTCAACGAGATCAAACTGAGCAAGGTCCTTGGCGCCAGTGAACTCGCCCTGGCCGACGAAGCTCTGGTCAGCAAGGTCACGGGCGCACCGGTCGGCTTTGCCGGCCCCATCGGCCTGACCATCCGCGTCATTGCCGATCTCGCCGTCGAAGGGCTGCGCAACGTCGTGGTCGGCGCCAATGCGGCCGATCTCCACCTCAAGAATGCCAATCCCGGCCGCGACTTCACTCCGAGCCTTTATGCTGATCTGCGCAACGTCGTTCACGGCGACCTCTGTCCGCGCTGCACAGGGGGAGTGCTGGAAATGTGGCGCGGCGTCGAAGTCGGCCATGTCTTCAAGCTCGGCACCCGCTACTCCGAAGCGATGAAGGCGTGCTTTCTCGACAGTGACGGCAAGGAGCAGTTTGTCTACATGGGTTGCTACGGCATCGGCATCGGCCGCACTGCCGCGGCAGCGATCGAACAGAACCACGATGCGAACGGCATCATCTGGCCGATGGCGATCGCCCCCTTTGAAGTTATCGTCACCATGCTCAACCCCAACGATGAAAGTGTGCGGATGACGTCCGAAGCCCTTTACGCTGAACTGCAGAAACTCGGCGTCGAAGTGCTTCTCGATGATCGCGACGAGCGGGCCGGCAGCAAATTTGCCGACGCAGAACTGATCGGCATCCCCCTGCGCATCACTGTCGGTGCGCGCGGCGTCAAGGACGGGGCATTGGAGTTACAGGCACGGAGCGGCGGCGAAAAAGAGCTGATTGCCATCGATGCGATGGCTGCGGCTGTCGCCGAGAAGGTGCGTCTGGCCAAGGTATGACCCGCCTGGAGCTCGACAGTGCTGACCGCATCGCCCTCCCCACGGCTGTCGCCAATGGCCTGAACAGCCGGGAACTGACCCTTGCTTCCCGCTCGCAGCGCCACCTTCTCCTCACCACCGAGGGGGGCGGAGAAGGGCAGATCGCCCTCGCCGGTCGTATCGGCGACCTGCAGGTGGTGGAAATCCTGTCGATCATCAACATGTTCCGCAAGAGCGGCCTCCTCCACTTCAATCTGGAAGGGGGGAGTAAAGATCTCCACTTCGACGAAGGGGAACTGGTCTCGGCAACTTCGACCTTCCCCGAGGAAGAGCTCGGCGAATTCCTCCTGACCGCCGGCAAGATCGACCGCGACACCTTGATCAAGACGCGTCAGGCCGCCGGCAACGATCCACAGACGCTGCGGCTGCAACTGTTACAGGGCGGGCGGCTTACCGAGCAGGATCTGCGCGATGCGGGCGGCGCCCAGATCGAAGCGATCGTTTATCATCTCATCCCCTGCCAGCAAGGGGATTTCATCTTTGTACAACGTCGCAATACCGAAGCACCGACCGCCAGCCTGGCGCTGCGCACGCAAAATCTGATCATGGAGGGTTTACGCCGCTCCGATGAACGCCAGCTCTTCATGCGCACCCTGCATTCCCACAATGCGATCCCGGTGGCGACAGGAAAGAGCGTCGACGAACTCCCGGCCAAGGAAGAGCGCCTGCTGGCCATGGCGAGCAGCGGCAAGCTGACGGTGCGCGATCTCATCGCCCGCAGCGGCCTTGACGAGTTTCAGACCTTGAGTCTGCTGCACCGCCTGGCCGGCCGAAAGCTTTTGACCTTTCCCTCCCCGGAAACGCCGGAGCTTTCAGCGGATCTGGCTGAAATTCTGGCGGTTGCCAATGGTGTCCTCGCCGCCCTTTATCAGAAGATCAGTGAAAAGAACCAAAATTTCGGCCTGGAGATGCGGCTGTTCCTCCGCGATCTCCCGCAACCCTTTGCCTCGGTCCTGCGCCATGCCACTCTCACCGACAAAGGAACCATCGACCCCGGCCAGGTTGCCGCCAATCTCGCGAAATCCCCCGCCGACGAGCAGCGCGGCCTCCTCGCCGAGACGCTGAGCGAGCTGGTCTTTATGGCCTGCATGGCGGCGCGCCGCGATCTCGGCGACACGAACTCTCTCCGCCTGGTGCAGCAAGCCCAGGAGATTGCCATCCGTATCAACCAGCTCAAGGAAAGGAAGAATCCATGAACCAGGCGATTGAACGCCTTATCTTTGCCCTCGATGTCGACGAATTTGCCCAGGCGCAGCGCTGGGTCCGGGAACTGCGCAACCATGTCGGCGTCTTCAAGGTCGGCAAACAGCTCTTTACCCGCTGCGGCCCCGATGTGGTGAAGATGATCCGTGACGAAGGGGGCGAAGTCTTTCTCGACCTCAAGTATCACGACATCCCCAATACCGTGGCGATGGCCGGCATCGAAGCCTGCCGTCTCGGGGTGAAGATCTTCAACGTCCACGCCCTTGGCGGGCGAGAGATGATGAGCGAGACGGCAAGGAAGGCACTGGAGAGCTGCAACGCCGCCGGCATCCCCGTCCCTCTACGCATCGCCGTGACCATCCTCACCTCCAGCACCGACGCTACCTTGCGCGAAATCGGCATCGATCGGCCGGTGGCGGAGATGGTGCCGCGCCTTGCCAGACTCACCCAGGAAGCCGGCTTTGACGGCGTCGTGGCCTCGCCGCTGGAGGTGATGCAGATTCGCGCCGCCTGCGGTCCGGAGTTCAAGATCATTACCCCCGGCGTCCGCCCCGCCTTTGCTTCGGCCGACGATCAGAAGCGGATCATGACGCCCGGCGAAGCGATCAGCGCCGGCGCTGATTACCTCGTCATCGGCCGGCCGATCTCGGCGGCCCCCCAGCCAATGAGTGCCGCCCAGCTGATCCTCGATGAAATCAGCGCCGCTCTGGAGCAGCGCTCTTGAGCGAAGCCGATCTCGTCTACGGCATTAACCCGGTGGTCGAAGGGCTGCGCGGCACCCTGCGCGCCCCCCTCGAACTCCTCGTCCTGAAAGGCGTTCTGCCGCCGCGCCTGAGTGAAGCGGTGCAACTCGCTAACGCCAAAGGGATCGCGGTACGCCTGCGCGATCGCCAGGATCTCGACCGTCTTGCCGGTCACAAACACCACCAAGGAGCGATCCTGCGCGTTGCCCCCTTTGCTTACTGCGATCTTGAGGACCTCATCGGTTGCTGGCGCAATAGCGGCGGACCGGCCTTCTTCCTGATCCTCGACGGCGTCACCGATCCCCACAACTTCGGCGCCATCCTGCGTAGCGCCGACGCCGCCGGATGTCACGGCGTCATCGTCGGCAAGGACCGCGCCTGCCCGGTTTCAGGCGTTGTTGAGAAGAGCGCTTCCGGCGCCCTTGCCCATCTCCCCCTCGCCCAGGTCACCAATATCTCCCGTGCCCTCGAAGAGTTGAAGAAGGAAGGGGTGTGGATCTACGGACTTGCCGGCGATGTCGGCTCCGAGCCGTTGCATGCCGGCGATTACCGAGGCCACGTCGCCCTGGTGGCCGGCAGCGAAGGCGAAGGATTGCGGCCCAACGTCCGCCGCCACTGCGATCACCTCATCGCCATCCCGATGCGCGGCCAGGTCCCTTCTCTCAACGTCTCCGTCGCCACCGCCGTCGCCCTCTTTGAAGTCGTGCGGCAACGCCCCCTGTAGACGAGCAAAGCAAAAGACAGCACAAATAAAAAAGGACCCAGCCACATCGGCGGGATCCTTTTTTATTTGTGCTATTTCCCTCGGCGGCTCAGGCGGCTTTGGGCCAGGTCAGTGCCTGCTGCGGACAGGCGGCATGGCAACTTGAACATTTGAGACAATCGCCGTGCTCCAATCTTCCCGCGTCCCGTTGCGTTGCGATGGCAAGCTCCATCGGGCAGCTTTTCTCGCACAGACCGCACGATTTGCAACTTGCCGCAATCTGCATCGGGTACTTCTCCTCACCGATAGTGGCGGTCAAGGTGCCGATCGGACAGACAGCGCACCAGGTACGCGGCTGCCACACCAGTCCCAAAACGATGGCAACAGCGGTGGTGACGGCGCAGGCCTGCCAGAAGACCGCCCCCCAATGCTCGGCACTGCCGGGATCCTGCATAAGCTGAAAGCCCATGAATCCCATGAGTCCGACAAAGACTCCCCACCGCATTGGCAAGGCACGCAGGCGTTGCGGAATCGCACGACTCCCTCCGACGAAACGAAAAAAGGTATCAAAAAAACTCCCGCGCGGGCAGATATTTCCGCAGGCATAACGCCCTTTACGCAGACTGTATAGAATGGCCGTCAGCATCACCACCGGGACGATGAAACCGATCAGGGGGAACTTCCACCCCAGCGTCAAGGTGGCAAGCATCACCACAGCCAGCAACCATCTGTACAGTTCAGGTTTCTGTCTCTGCGGGGCAATCTGTACAACCTTCTTTTTCAAAGTCATCAACATCTCCTTGATAATTGTTTTATATGTTTATTCATATATATCATTTCCAATTTTTCGTCAAGAGGTCAGGGGCCCTTTGTATTTTCCCCCAAAGCTGATTATTAACGTTGCGGCCTTTCAGGCGCACAAAACAAAAGGGCTCAGCGAAAAAACGCTGAGCCCTTTTGTTTTGCAAGATGTCAAAATTTCAAGGTTTATAGGTTTTCCCCAAGTGCTCGACCAATGCCTTCTTCTCCTCGCCGCTTAATTGCGCCCCCTTGCCCATCATTCGGGAGACAGTCGATTCCCACTCCGCCGGGGTCTTTTTTGCCGCCTTGGGCCTTGCCGCCGGATGGCAGACCGAACAGCGTTGTTCAAGGAGACTGGCACCATCCTTTGCCGGAGCAGCAGCAATACTGATACCGGTGAAACCGAAAGTAAGGGCCAAACCGAGCAACAAACCTCTTTTCATTGTGTACCTCCTCTGATGAATTTTCCCTGCTGGATTAGCAGTGAAAAACTATATCATAAAGTTATCATAGTCTAAAAGGATCTGAAAACTTGCCGCTGCTCTTTTTTTCATCAACAATGTCCGCATCGCAGCAGCCAGCCGACACCGGCGACAAGGGAAGTCGACAACCGTGCCCCTTCCTACCTTGGCATAGCCCGTGCTAAAGAAGTAATTAACCCCCTCCGGCATTGCCGCCGGACCCTTGGCAACGTCGCCCCGTGATCTTTCGATCGTGGGGTTTTTCTGTTTTACGGAGACCGTCATGACTGATTATAGCGCCAGCCCCGTCATCATCGACGATACCACCCTGCGCGACGGCGAACAGACTGCCGGCGTCGCCTTTACCCTGGAGGAGAAAAAACGTATCGCCGCCATGCTCGATGAAATCGGCGTCCATGAACTCGAGTGCGGCATTCCGGCGATGGGAACCGAGGAACAGGAAAGTATCCGCGCCCTTGTCGACATGGATCTCAAGTGCCGTCTCCTTACCTGGAATCGGGCGCTGATTCCGGATATCAAGGCTTCCCTGGCCTGCGGTGTGCGGGCCGTCGATCTCTCCCTCTCGGTCTCCGACCTGCAGATCTCCCGCAAGCTGCGCAAGGATCGGGCATGGGTCAAGGAGCAGCTGAAAATCGCTCTCGGCTTTGCCAAGGAGCACGATCTGTATGTCTCCATCGGCGGCGAAGATGCCAGCCGTGCCGACCTTGATTTCCTCGTCGAGCTCATGGAGATTGCGCAGAGCATGGGAGCGGACCGCTTCCGCTACTGCGACACCCTCGGCATCCTCGACCCCTTCAGTATGTACGACAATATCCGCGCCCTGCGCTGCCGCGTCCCGGAAATGGAGATCGAAGTTCATACCCACAACGACCTCGGCATGGCGACCGCCAACGCCATCGCAGGGATTCGCGCCGGCGCCCGCTTCGTCAATACCACGGTAAACGGCCTCGGCGAACGCGCCGGGAATGCCGCCCTCGAAGAAGTAGTGATGGCGCTCAAGCACAGCTGCCACATCGACACCGGAGTCGACACCCGTCGTTTTGTCGAGATCTCCCGTTATGTCGGCAAAGCGAGCTGCCGGCCGGTGCCGGATTGGAAGGCGATCGTCGGTGAGAAGGTCTTTTCCCATGAATCGGGGCTGCATGCCGACGGTGTCCTCAAATTTCCCGGCAACTACGAAGGCTTCGATCCCCGCGAGGTCGGCCTTTGCCGTCACCTTGTCCTCGGCAAACACTCCGGCAGTCACGCCCTCCTTCATCGCTTGCAGCAGCTCGGCATTGCCGCCGACCTCCCCTTTGCCGACAACCTCCTTGGCGAAGTGCGGGCCCTGGCGCAGGGACGCAAACGCCCGGTGAGCGACCCGGAACTCTTCACCCTCTGTGCCGCCGCCCGGCAGGTGGCGTCTTGATTGTCACCGCCGAGGATCGCGACTGGCTGATCTTCAGGAAAATGGCGAAACAGGAAGGATGGCGGGTGCCGCAGAATGAGTTGTCGTTACACCGGCAAGGGGGGTGCAGCCGCGCCTGGGCGCTGCGTCATAACGATGATACCAGCATCGGTCTGATCACTGGCTTCCGCCATCAGCACAGCGCCTGGATCGGCAACCTGATTATCGCCCCATCAGAGCGGGGACGTGGCTATGGTGCCGCCCTCTTTGACCATGCAGCCGGGGAACTACGCGCTGCCGGAGTAACGACGCTGTGGCTGACTGCTTCCGCCGCAGGCGTTCCTCTTTATGCAGCGCGGGGTTTTCACTCTGTCGGACAGATCGAACGCTGGGTGCGTCAGGAGGGGGGAAAGGGCAAAGCGGGAACGCCAGTCGCGGGCAGCAATAGTGCCGTCGTCGATGCCGCCATCTGGGGCGATGATCGCCACCCCCTGCTGCGTCATCTGGAAAAAACGGGAAGCTGGCAACAGCAGGGGGAGAGCCTCGCCCTGCTGTACCGGGGTGATGATCTCCAGATCATCGGGCCGTGGCATAGCGCCGGAGACCGGCAAGACGATGCCGTGTTGTTGGACCGACTGGTGGCGATTGCGGATCCACAGCTGGAACTGGTCATCGATCTTGTTGCTGACTCGGCGCGGCAAAGCCTCCTTGCAGCTGCCGGTTTCACCCCCGGCGGGGGCACCGAGCTGATGGTGGCCGGACCGATACAGGTACAATGGTCACGGCTCCTCGCCCTCGCCACCCTGGGTAGCTGCGGCTGATTCTTTGTGCAATTACGCGGCAGTCCTGCCTGTTTTTATGGCAACTCTATTGTTACCAGCTTGTACCTCCAGCGCAACTCCCTGATTTTGAGTATTATTTAAACAAAATATCTGGCACATATTATGCGAATGTGAAAGCCAACCCCTTGAGTGGAGAGAGCTTCACACATGACTGCCGTATCCCGTGAAAAACTCCTCAATGCCCTGATCAATATCGGCCAGGATCTCGCCTCGACCGTCGATCTCCCCGAACTCCTCGATCGCATCCTCCAGGTCTCGCGGGAGATCTTCGGCTTTGAAAATGCCATCATCCGCCTCCTTGATGCCGAGGGAGCAACCCTGACCACGGTTGCCGCTTACGGTTATCCGGCCGAGGTGACGACGCCGGCGCTGCCGGTCGACCAGGGGATCATGGGGCGCGTCGCCCGCAGTCGTAAGCCGCTGTTGATCAACGATCTTCGCAGTGAAGCCGATTACTTCCCCGGCATTGCCGGCGCCCGCAGCGAACTCGCCGTGCCGATGCTGGTGCGCGATCATCTCATCGGCGTCTTTAACGTCGAGAGCCCGCGTCCCGACGCCTTTAGCAGCGCCGATATCGAACCCCTCCTTGCCCTCGCCGGACAGGCAGCGATCGCCATTGAGAATGCCCGCCTCTATGACAAACTCCGCCAGGGCTCGGAGCGTTATCAGCGTCTGCACCATCTCAACGAACGGATCCTTAATAGCGCCAGTCTCGGCATTTATGCCCTTGATGCCGATTTGACCATCACCGCCTGGAACCGGCGTATGGCCGAAATCAGCGGCGTCAGCACCGACACCGCGGTCGGCCGCCAGCTCTTCAGCCTCTTCCCGGCCCTGCGCGATGAAGATTTTGACGAGCGTTTGCAGCGGGTGCTGACCACCGGGCACAGTGAAAAGCTTCAGCTCAGTCACCGCGACCTGAGCGGCACCACCCGCTTCGAAAAACGCCGCATCACCCCGCTCAAAGAGGCCGACGAAACCATTGGCGTCGTCGTCATCGTCGAGGATATTACCAAGTTTCGCCAGCTCCTTGATCAGACCGTGCATATGGAGAAGCTCGCAGAAGTCGGCCGCCTCACCGCCGCGCTGGCGCACGAAGTCAACAGCCCCCTGGCGATCATCGCTTATGCCGCGCAACTTCTGGAGCGGGAAGAGCCCCTCTCCGACTTCCAGCAGGAGATCATCGCCCGCATCGCCGGCGAGACCGAGCGGTTGAAAGGACTCACCGGCAGCCTCCTCTCCTTTTCGCGGCCACAGGACGAAAATTTTGTGCCGATCGACCTCAACGATCTCCTCGCCGATATCCTCCGCCTGCTCCGTTTCGAGATTCTGCGCCACAGCATTGAGCTGCGCGAAGAGTATGGCGAGATCCCCCTGGTCGAAGCCGACGCCAACCGCCTCAAGCAGGTGTTGATCAACCTGGTGATGAATGCGGTGCAGGCGATGGGGACAAAAGGGACGCTGACCCTGACGACGCGGACACATGCGGAGGATTATGCTGAAATTCTGCTGCACGACAGCGGCCCGGGAATTCCCGCCGGGGTGAGGGAGAGGATCTTCGACCCATTCTTTACCACCAAGGCCGATGGCGAAGGGACCGGCCTTGGCCTTTACGTCTGCCGCCACATCATCCTCGAACATCAGGGGACGATCGAGATCGACTCCGACTGCGACAGTGGCACCACGGTCAAAGTGACTCTCCCCGCCAGAAGATTGAACAAATATTAGGCAATCACCGATATTCTCAGCGGTGCGGATAGCGGACAAAAACCAGATCAACCAATTAAAACATTGAACTTATTAATAAAAAAAATCTGGCACAGCCTATGCTATAGAAAAACAACAAGACCGACAGCAAGACGACGGTGAATAAAAAATCAAACAAAGACTCTTCCTGACAACGGCGTCATGGAATCGTACTTACAGGGCAAAGGCGCCCCGTTTTCTGACACCAGACAGGAAATCGGGCGCCTTTATTTATTTCAGAATCTCACAACCGGAGGACAAAACGATGATGAAAAAAGTGGAAGCGATCATCAAACCGTTCAAGCTCGAAGATGTGAAGAGTGCTCTGACCGAAGTCGGCATCACCGGCATGACCGTCAGTGAAGTCCGGGGGTTCGGTCGGCAAAAGGGTCACACCGAGCTTTACCGCGGCGCCGAGTACCAGATCGACTTTCTCCCCAAGGTCAAGATTGAATTGGTGCTCCCGGAAGATCTTGTCGAAAAGGTTGTTACACTCATTCTCAAGGAAGCCAGCACCGGCCGTATCGGCGACGGCAAGATCTTTGTCACCCCCGTCGACCAATCGATTCGCATCCGTACCGGCGAGACCGGAACCGACGCCCTCTAACAACGCAAAGCAACTGACAACAGTCACCATAAACGGGAGGACACCATGAAACGGATCAACAAGATAACCCTCACCTGCTGTGCGCTGCTTTTGGCGCCGGCCCTGGCCTTGGCCGAAGACGCGCCGATGAGCGAAGTCGGCTACATTCTCAACACCTTTTCCTTTCTGATTAACGGTGCCCTGGTCATGTGGATGGCCGCCGGTTTCGGCATGCTGGAAGCCGGACTGGTGCGCTCCAAGAACGTTGCGACGATCTGCCTGAAGAATATCTCCCTCTTCGGCGTCGCCGGCATCCTCTTTTACGTCGCCGGCTACAACCTGATGTACAACGGCGTCGACGGCGGCTGGATCGGCAGTCTCGGCCTCTGGGGGCCGGATGACGCCACCGCCCTCGCCGGTGACTTCGGCGGCAAGTACGCCACCGGCTCCGACTGGTTCTTCCAGATGGTCTTCTGCGGCGCGGCCTGCTCCGTCGTCTCCGGCTGCGTGGCCGAGCGCATCAAATTCTGGCCCTTTATGATCTTCTGCGCCATCCTCTGCGGCGTCATCTACCCGATTCAGGGCTCCTGGGTCTGGGGCGGCGGCTGGCTCACCGGCATGGGCTTCAAGGACTTTGCCGGTTCGACCCTGGTTCACTCCGTCGGCGGCTGGTCGGCGCTGACCGGTGCCATTATCCTCGGCGCCCGCAAAGGGAAATTCACCAAAGAGGGCAAGGTCAATCCGATGCCCGGTTCCAACCTGACCCTGGCAACCCTTGGTACCTTCATCCTCTGGATGGGCTGGTTCGGCTTCAACGGCGGCTCGGTCCTTGACCTCAGCAGTGCCGCTTCTGCCATCACCATGTCGAACGTCTTCGTCAACACCAACCTCGCTGCCTGCGGCGGCATGATCGCTGCCCTCCTTGTGCTCCAGGCTCTGTACAAGAAAGTCGACTTGACCATGGCCCTCAACGGCGCTCTCGCCGGTTTGGTCGCGATAACCGCCGGCCCCGACACCCCGACACCGGGGGCCGCCATCCTCATCGGTGCTGTCGGTGGCGTTCTGGTTGTTCTAGCCGTCCCCCTCTTCGACAAGCTCAAGATTGACGATGTTGTCGGCGCCCTCTCCGTGCATCTGGTCTGCGGCATCTGGGGCACCCTGGCCGTCCCCATCACCAACCCGGACGCCAGCTTCGTCACCCAGTTGATCGGCGTGGCATCCATTGCCGCCTTTGTCCTGATCACCTCCGCCATCGTCTGGTTGGTACTCAAATTCACCGTCGGCATTCGCGTCTCGGAAGAGGAAGAATTTGCCGGCAGCGACACCACCGAACTCGGTCTCGAAGCTTACCCGGAATTTGGTCGCGGTTCACAGGGCCTGCGTTAAAAATTGTCGCCGAATACGCTCGGCATTATTGTCATCAAACCATCACACCCAAGGAGAAGAACGATGAAGAAACTAACCGTATTACTTGCTGCCGCCCTGCTCTTTGCCGGCGCCACCTCCGCCCTGGCCGAAATCAAAGTCGAAGGAAGTGCCTCCGTCGGCGTCTTCAGTGACTACATCTGGCGCGGCGCAAACTTCACCGGTGACGCGAACATGGTCGTCCAGCCTTCGGTCACCGTTGGAACAGGGGGGTTCTCGGTCAACTGGTGGGGGAATATGAATGAAAATACCGGCGAGTTGGATGAGGTCGATTTCACCCTCGACTACAGCACAGAGCTCGGTCCCCTGGCGGTCAGTGTCGGCAACATTCTTTACAATGTGGATGGAGCGAGCGATACCAATGAAGTTTATCTTGCGGTGGCTCCCACCACCCTGCCGCTCGACCTCAAGCTGACCTACTTTTACGATTACGATGAATTTGAGGTCTCCTACCTGATTCTGGCCCTCGGCAAGAGCTTCGACATTGCCGACAAGACCAGCCTCAGCGTTGGCGCGGCTGCCGGCTACTTCGACTTCGACTATTTGAATAATGCCGAATTGAGCGCCAGCCTGTCTTATGCCATCAACGATCAGCTGGCAATCACCCCTTCGGTCCTTTACTCGACGCCGATTAGCGACGAAGCCAAAGATGCTCTTGACGATGAAGTTGTCGCCGGTCTGACGGTCGCTCTCTCCTTCTAATTTAAAGTTATTTTTCGGTCAGGTTGCCTCCTGCCGAGAAAAGGCCGCCATTCTGAAGCTGGGATGGCGGCCTTTTTTACTACAAACAACCGCTGCCTCTGCCCAATAAAATGACACGAGCACCTTTTAGAAGAAAAAATAACCCAATTAATCGAACACATAGCTTTTGGCATCGGCTCTGCATAAGAAAATAATATCTCCCTGCATTCAGCGAGAAGCACCCCTACCGGCCCGCCGGGCCGCATTCGAAAGGAAATCGCGATGAAGACCGCTCTGATTGCCGATGACGAACCGTTGCTGCGTCGTCAGGTCCGTGATGTCCTGGAACGTTATGGCTTCGACCAGATTATCGAGGCGGCGAATGGTCGCGACGCCGTCACTCTCGCCCTCAAACTCGAACCGCTCCTCATTGTCATCGATTACACCATGCCCGAGCTCGACGGCCTTTCGGCCTGCGACCAGATCAACAAGAAGTTCCCGACGCCGATGGTCCTGATGACCGGCGCCACCGATCTGGAGACGATCGAACGCGCCCGCCTCAGCGGCATCCTCAGTTATGTCGTCAAGCCCTTCCGCGACGAGCAGATGCTCGCGGCCGTCGATCTCGCCATTCACCAGTTTGTCGAACTTCATTCTCTGCGCGAAGAGGTCTCGACCCTGCGCGAAACCCTGGAGACGCGCAAACTCATCGACAAAGCGAAAGGACTGCTGATCAAGAAGGGGATGACAGAGGCGGAAGCGTATCGCAAGATGCAGAAACTCTCGATGGACAAACGCAAAACCCTGAAAGAGGTTGCTGAGGCCATCCTCCTCATGGAAAGCTGAAGGGGAGACGATGGCGTCGTCCCCCTTTAATCGCTGCAATCTCCCCCCCTGGGCGATCGCCTCGCGCCATTTCAACCGGAATCCCCAGCGGATCGAGATCCAGGGGGTGAGCAGCGCCAATCCCAATCTCTTCCGCCGCCTTGCCGAACTCGACGACCCGCTGGCGCGCGCCGCCCTCTTTAACGACTATCTCGATGTCACCTTCCAGCTCCATCAGTGGCAACAGGAGACTTCGGAGTCGGGGCGCAAGAGTTTGAAGAATAGTTATCTGCGTTTTCTGCGCGGCTGGATGTTCGACTCCAACTCGGTCGAAGGGGCGGTCCTCAAAGGCTGGGTCGAGAGCCGCATCGGACTTGCTCCGACCTTCCATCATCAGCCGATTGCCGGCCCCGACGACCCGGCGATGCAGCGCTACCTGATCGACCGCATGCACGGCTCGGCCCGCACCAGCGCCATCTACGCCCAGCTCGATCTCCTTTATGAATACGTTCAGTTCGAAATGCTCTGCCGCCACCCCGATGGCGCCCCCCTCACCCTGTACCGCGGCATCAACGACTTTGCCGAGCACCAGGTCATCGAACAGTACGACAAGCGCCGCTACCTGTTGCGCCTCAACAATCTCAACTCCTTTACCAGCGACTTCGAACGCGCCTGGGAATTCGGCAGCCGCGTGTTGCAGACCGAGGTGCCGCTGGCGAAGATCTTCTTCAGCGGCGACATCTTCCCCACTTCCCTGCTCAAAGGGGAAGGAGAGCTGCTGGTCATCGGCGGCGAATTCGAAGTGCAACTTTTGAGCGGCGGCTGAGGAGGATGACGAATTCCTCCCCGGATGCTTTGACCTCCCGAGCCCGCGCCGCCTTTCTCGGTCTCGCCCTCGGCGACGCCCTCGGCGCCACCACCGAATTCATGACGCCGGGCGAAATCCGCAACCAGTACAAGGTGCATCGGCAGATCATCGGCGGCGGCTGGCTCCATCTCAAGGCCGGCCGGGTCACCGACGACACCGAGATGTCCCTCTGCGTCGCCCGGGCGATCGTTGACCGGGGTGAATGGGAGCTAGCGGCCATCGCCGACAACTTCGTTTCCTGGATGAAGGGCAAACCGATCGACATCGGCAGCACCTGCCGTAAAGGGATCCGCGACTACCTGCTCAACGGCACCCTCGAACAGCCCTACAGCGACAACGACGCCGGCAACGGCGCCCTGATGCGCCTGCTCCCCACCGCTCTTTTTACCCTCGGTGACGCAGCGCTGTTGCGGCGCTGCGCCATCGAACAGGCCCATCTCACCCACCATCACCCCCTTTCCGACGCCGCCTGTCTCACCTTCGGCAAAATGATCCACGCCGCCCTGTGTGGCGCCGACCGCTTTGCTCTGCACGCCATCGCCCGCGAGCTCATCGCTGCCCACCCCAAATTCCACTTCAACGATTATCGCGGCCATGCCGGCGGCTATGTCGTCGAGACGATGCAGACCGTTCTGCACTACTTCTTTACCACCAGCAACTTTGAAGACTGCCTGATCGGTATTGTCAATCAGGGGGGGGACGCCGACACCACCGGCGCCATCGGCGGCGCTCTGGCCGGCGCTTTTTACGGCATGGAGCAGCTGCCGCGCGCCTGGTCGAAGAAACTCGATGCGGCGGTGAGTGTCGAGGTGCAGAGGCTGGCGGGGGAATTGGTTCGGCTTTCGCCGGCGGGGTTGGCCCACTTTATGCTCAAAGATCAACGGTAGGGGCGCCCCTCGTGGGTGCCCGCTTCTTGTGCCGACCCGGACCTGGGCACCCACGAGGGGCGCCCCTACCACCACAACCAAACAGGAACCCGCCGCCGGGTTCCCACCGCGAGCAACGGCGCCCGCAGAGAATCATCTCTGTGGGTTTTTTCATGCGCAGCAAGAGACTGCGCCCAAGGAGTTGGGCATGTGCACAGGAATAAATCTGACCGTAGAAGAAGCCGCAATCGCCCTTAATACCACCCCGACCGCCATCCTCATGTTGTTGCGTCGCAACGAACTGACCGGCGTCGAAGTTGACGGTACCTGGCGGATCACGTCCGAAAGTTTACAAAGTGTTCGCGCTGCCCGGCAGGGGGATGGACCGTTGGTCGAATGCCGCAGCAGCTGTGCCGCCAAAGCCGGCGGTTGTGCATCCTGCGGATCGACTGCTGAATAATCAGGCATCAGGAGGTGAGTATGGGCATCGAGATCAAACCGTCGGATCTGTACTATCGCTATCCGCGCAAAAAAGAGACACGGGATGCGCCGAAATTTACCGGCCTGCCGGATCCCCATCCTTTTGATCGCAACGATCTTTACGAAGTCATCCCGATGTTTGAGGCGGTGATGGATGAATTGGAGAGTGTCGACGGCGCGGTGCTGCAGGGGATTGAAAAGATCCTGAACGACCAGGTTCCCGCCTTTATCCGCAGTCGCGAGGAGATTTATCGTTGTCTGGTCGGGATGATGCGGGAAGAACTGGGAGGATGAAATCGACCACCCCCAGCCCCTCCTTTTTCAAGGAGGGGCTGGGGGTGGTCGCCTATGGGGCGGAGGTGTGCTGAGACGCGGATTTGACCATCTGATTAATTCGCTGGGTCAATTCTGTCATGTCCACGGCAACCAGTCAGCACTTCAACTTGACAGATTGGAAGCCAGGCATCTTTGCCATACCCCTGGCTTTCATAAGTATGGTGACCCTGAATTTCGACGAGACTGTCCGAAAGTCGAAGCGTCAAACATGATGGAGAAGTGTACTTTATTGAGCAGTCGGCTAATCGACTATAGAATGTCCCCGGAGCCTCTCCCTTCAATTTGACCTATACCAATAAATATTATAATCTAATGTAATCTCAGATATTGTTGGAGGCCTATCCCATGAAAAAAAATACCAGCGTCACGCTCGGCTCACATTACGAACAATTCATTTCTCAACAGGTCGCCCAAGGTCATTTTGGGTCAGCAAGCGAGGCAATACGAGCTGGGTTACGGCTTCTGGAAGAGCGTGAAACCAAACTTTCCTTGTTGCGTCGAGCGCTTGTCGAAGGGGAAGAAAGCGGCAAATCCGACTATTCTCTTAAGGCTTTGCTCAAGGAACTTGACGACGACGGCTGCTGCTGATGCAAACCTTCAGCCTCACGAAGAAGTCCATTGCCGATTTAATGGATATTGGTCGCTATACTTTGAGCCATTGGGGACGCGAACAGCGCAACCTGTATCTGGAAATGTTGGATATGTCCTTTCAACAACTGGCTGCCAATCCGCGGACAGGGAAGGATTGCAGCGATATTCGCAGCGGCTACCGAAAATTTAGTGCAGGAAGTCATGTAATCTTTTATCGGCAGACATCCAAAGATTCGATAGAAATCGTTCGTATTCTACACGGACGAATGGATTGTGAGACGTGGCTTTGACCACCTGATTAATTCGCTGGGTCAATTCTGTCTTATGTCTACCGCCCCTTTTCCTCTTCCCAACACAACGCAAAAGGCGACCAATTTGGCCGCCTTTTGCGTTGTGTTCGTCAAGGAAACTGCAACATGTCAGCGCTTCAATTTGACAGTTTGTAAGTCAGGTACCTTTGCCATGTACAGGATTGCTAATCGACAAATGAATCTCTTCAGAGCCTCTCCTCTCCAATAGCAAAATAACAAGCAGTGTCCCCTTGAGGTTCCCTCATCTAACGTGTTTGAGATGAGCTGCGAGCAAAGCGCGTCAGCTCGATCTCATTGTTATCTGGAGCCTCGGAGATGATCCTCTAGCACTGCAAGGGCGTCCGGCAGGTTCTTGCGGCCAAAGCCAATGCGGAACGAGTTGTACCCCTCTCCGTAAAGACTTCCCGGCAGGAGCAGGACGCCTGCCTCCTTGACGAGGTCAGCGCAGAAATCGTCAACCTTCCCCTGCAGAAGCGTGGGGAAGGCGATGGATCCCGCCTTCGGCCGCTGCCAGTCGAAACGCTCGGCGTTCACGGCAAAGAAAGAATCGAGCAGAAGAAGGTTGTCGCGGATTATCCGCAGATTGCGCTCAACGATCGGCCCGGCATGGCGCAGTGCCAGGGTCGCCAGGAACTCGCTCGGGGCGCTGTTGCTGATGGTGGTGTAGTCCTTGAAGGAGGCAAGTTTGGCAAAGAGGGTGTCGTCTTGAGTCACCACCCAGCCGATGCGAAGTCCGGCAAGGCCGTAGGTTTTCGACATCACGCCAAGCGACACAGCGCGTTCGTTCAACTCCGCGAAGGCCGGCAGCCTGTCGGCAGCATCGAACTCCAGGCCGCGATAGACCTCGTCTGCGAAGATGACGAATCCGTGCCTGTCGGAGAGCGCTGACAGCCCGCGAGCGAATTCCAGCGTCGGCAGGTAGCCTGTTGGGTTGTGCGGGAAGTTGACCACCACGACCCGGGTACGGGGCGTCAACAGACGCTCCAACTCGACCAGGTCCAGTTCCCAGGCGCGTGACGGGTCACCTCGCCACTCTGATACGACAGCGCCGATGCCCTCCGCGACCGCGCCGAGGGACTGGTAGTAGGGCGCGTGGACGACGACGTGATCCCCGGGAAAAAGGGCGACGTTCATGAAGTTGAAGATAGCTTCTTCGGCTCCAGCGTGTACGAGAACCTGGTCGGAGCCGATTTTCTCGTAGAGCGTGGTGATCACTTGGCGAAGTTGTGGATCCCCGAGCGATTCGGTGTACCCCAGCCACAGCGAGTCGAATTGTTCACGTGCGTCGGGCTCCAGCGCCAACAATTCATCGAGTCGCATGCTCTCGCAGTCAGAGGAGCAGAGAAGGTATGGCGCCGTGAACTCGTACTGTGCGAAGTAGCGTTCGAGCTTGAACGGAGCGAAGCGCATCTCAGCAGTTTCCCTTCCGGATAACATATTGTACAGCTGTTGACGTTTGTATATACCCGTATATGCCCGCATCTACAGGTATAAACTTGCCTATACGCGTATATGCTTTATCGGCATATATATGTATATGCCTCCATTAGGTTTTTTTATCAATGATTCGTTTCTCTAGATCAGTACCAGCAATGGCGCCATAACGTACCAACCAAACCTGTTTATTAGGATCCCATCTACCTCCAGCAGATTTTGCTTTATCACGAAGCATATTTTCATTGAATTCGATCCGAAGGGAGACAATTGCATTCTCTTGAAACCTTCTGGCTGGGGACCAGTCGAAAACTAGGGACACTCCCTAGTTTATTAATTCTTATAAGTAAGTATTCCTTAACAACGCAAAATGCCGCCGATCAGCACATGACTGACCTCAGCGGCATCTATCGATCCATCCTCTATTGACCCATCCCCAAACCCTCACTCAGACCGCCTTAAAACAGGCGCATGAAAAACGTCCTATCTTCTAACCTGCGAACCGAAGCTCTGTCAATACAACATTACGTGATCAATAAAAAACGCGTGACCGCTGATTTAGGGGGATTTGTCTGGTTGCAAAGATATGACAAATCAACACCCCGCCATTTCGAGGAAATTGCCGAGCAAGCGCGTCCCGAAACTCCGCAACTCAATCTCTCTTCGGGAAAAATCCTGCTGATATTCCAGACTCCGTCCACTCTCCTTCGTCCAATTCCGCACGATCGCCAGATCAGCTTCCGGATGAAACTGCACACCCCAGGCGCGGCCATGGCGGAAGGCCTGTCCCGGACAGGTCGCTGAACTGGCGAGCCATTGCGCCGTCGGCGGGGGGGAGAAGCTATCGTTGTGCCACTGAAAAGCGGAGAAGGGGACCTTCACTCCTCTGAAGAGGGGATCCTCTTCGCCGGCGGGTGTCAACTTCAGCTGACAGACCCCCTTTTCGCCGCAACAACGGGCTTTCACCTCACCCCCGAGGACTTCGGCGAGGAGTTGTCCGCCGAGACAGATGCCGAAGAAGAGGGTATTGGCGCTCACGCAGTCGCGGACAAAATTCTTCACCCCGCGCAGAAAGGGGAACTGCTCCACATCATGGACGCCCATATAGCCGCCGAGGACGATGACCGCCGTCGCTGAAGTCGCGACTGGCAACGGTACGCCACGATCCGCACAAATCGTCTGAAAGGGGATACGGGCGGTCTTGAGCAGATCGCCATAGATCCCGGCCGGAACATCCGGATGGTTCTGGATGATGTAAAGCACTTGTTCCGCCTTTCTCAGTCAAGCCAGCGCAAGGCCGGCAGTCTATAACTGTCAGCCTTCCCCCTGCCCTCTCGCACCTCACTACAACAAAATCAACTTGCTCCCGGCCAGCAACAGGACCAGCGACAGCGCCGGGATAAGCACCCGCGTCGGCAGCAGCCGGCAGCCGAGGGTGGCGCCAAGGAGGCCGCCGGCAAAAGCGGCAGTTGCTAGGTGGGGGGTAAAGCTCGGGATTTTGGCAAGAACACCGACATGACCGAGGAGGCCGGCGCTGGAGTTGACGAGGATAAAGAGGGCGGCGACGCCGGCAACCTCGCGCGTCCTTCCCCAGCCGCAAAGGAGGAGGAGGGGACTGAGAAAGATACCGCCGCCGATGCCGGTCAAGCCGGAGAGGAGACCGAAGAAGGCGCCGATCAGCAGGGCCAAAGGAAGGGGGGGAGATTTTTGCGGGCGGGCATCATCGCGGATTTTGAGGACAAGGCGGAGGGCGGCAAAGAGGAGCGCGCCACCGAGGAGAGGGCGATAGATCTCCGGCGGCAGAGTCAGCGCGCCGCCGATGAAACTTGCCGGAATCGAGGTCAAGGCAAAGGGCCAGAAGAGACGCCAGGCAAAGTGCCCGGAGCGGATAAAGCACCAGGCCACCGTCGCCGAGACGACGATATTCAGAGTCAGGGCGGTCGGCTTAAGGAGCACCGGCGCCAGACCGCAGAGGGCCATAAGGGCGATGTAGCCAGAAGCGCCGCCGTGGCCGACACTGCCGTAAAGGATGGCGACAACAAAGATGGACGCGGTGAGCAAGAGCAGCATATCCGGAGCCATGAGCGTTCTCCTTTCCTGTCTGACTTAGCGGGCTACGCGCGCTTCCAGGGTCGCCAGATCGAGATCCTGACCGATCATCCCGACCGCATCGGCACGACACTGTTTGCAGTGACGCGCCTGCGACAGGATCGATTCGGCCTGGTTGCGCACCAGCTCCATCACCGCCGGCGACGGCTCTTCCCAACCGGCAAAGCGGCCGATCGGGATGACCGGGATGATATTCATCATCGAAGCGCCGAGCTGCCGCATCCTGACGGCGAGTTCAAAGGTTTCGTGATCGTTGACGCCGGGGATATAGACGTGATTGATCTTGATCAGGAGCCCGGCCTTGGCGGCAGCTTCGATACCGGCGAGCTGTTTTTCGAGGAGGATATTCGCCCCTTCGATGCCGTCGTAACGTTTTCCCTGATAGTTGATCCACTCGTAAACCTGGGCGCCGGTCTCCGGGGTCAGGGCGTTGACCGTCACCGTCAGACTGTGCAGATCGAGATCGACCAGCTCCGGCAACTTCTCCGGCAACAGCAGACCGTTGGTCGAGAGGCACAGGGTCATCCCCGGATGCGCCGCCTTGATCAAGCGGAAGGTCTCGAAGGTGCGGGGGTTGGCGAGGGGATCGCCGGGGCCGGCGATGCCGACGACCTTGAGCTTCGGCCCGACCGTCGGGTGACGGAGGACAAGGTTGACCCGCTCCAGCCCTTCCTGCGGTGACAGGATGCGACTGGTGACGCCGGGGCGGCTTTCGTTGGCACAGTCAAACTTGCGCTCGCAGAAGCCGCACTTGATATTGCAGCCGGGAGCGACCGGCAGATGGATGCGGCCGTTGGCAGTATGATCGCCGCCGAAACAGGGATGATCGCTGAGCTGCTTTTTCATCATCGGACAGGCTGAAGCCATGAGAACCTCCTCGTCGGAACAAAAAGGGGCGCTTTCGGAAAAACCGAAAAGCGCCCTTGCTGGTATCGTCGTGCGACAAAAGAAGACCCCGCACGGTTATTACCGTCGGGGCGTCGTTGCCGCTGGCTGATGGGGGAGTACATCTTTGTACTGACTGAGGTTATTGCATCGGCCGTGCCATGCCCGTCATACGGTCAAATGCCACGAGGGACAGAATACAATATGCCAACACGCTGGGCACTGACACCATGATCGTTTAATAATTAAGCAGATCGCCGCCCAATCCCATAACAAAAAAATCGGGCAGACAGAGGGCCCTCACCCATCCACCTGCCCGTGCCATCGGCGATTACACCCAAGAACAATTGTTACTTATCTCTCCCCGGCCCCCCTACGGACAGCCGGCACAGGCGCAGCCGCAGACTTCTCCATGGGCCGCTTGCAAGGCCGCAGCGATCGGCCCGCTGGCGGAAACGTGCTTGATGCCGGCCTTCTCCAGTTCGGCGAGGGGATATTCGCCGATCATGGCGGTGATGACGACCCGGCAGCCTTGCAGCGCCGCGACGATGGCGTCGAACTGCCGATGACGGAAGGGGTGCTCGGGATCGTAAGAGCAGTACTTCTCCACCACGACTTCCCCGGCCGCCACCGGATTGCCACGGTTGTATTCGTAGAGGAGAAAGCGTTCAGCATGGCCAAAGTGCTGATCGACCTCCGCCCCGGATTTTGATGCTACGGCAATACGCATAACTTCCTCCTAGATCGTCAGCGGCTTGAAGGTGAAACAGTTCTTCGGGCAGGCGACGCCGCAGCTGACGCAGCCGGTGCAGTCGCCGGCATCGATGATGGTCATGACCATGCGCGTCGAATCGGTCTCTTCGTCGACTAGATCTTCGGGGCCGAGAACCTTGCGGGCGCAGGATTTGTAGCAGCGGCCGCAGCCGATGCACTTCTCGGGGTCGATCGCTTCGGCGAAGGCGGGAGTCCATTCCTTGCCGCCGCGGGTTTTACCGGTGAGATAGGCCATGATGTTTCTCCTTCTGGATGTTAATTGGTTGTTGCGTAACGTGCCGGGCGACCCACCGGGTCGCCCCTACAGGCATGTAATTATTTTCGTAGGGGCGACCCGATGGGTCGCCCGCTTCAGCGTTCAACGAAGCCCGGTCGATCGCTCTTGAGCATCGCCTTCTTCAGCCACGGCGGCGGATTATTGCGCAGCACCTCCTGCAGCTTGACGACGACCTCGGCAATCGGCTCGCACTCCTTGCTCTTGATCGGATGGATCTTCTTGGCGACCAGCCGCGCTGCCGCCGGGCCGCCGATCTGGGCGACATAAACCAGAGCGCAATCGGCGAGAGCAGCGCCGCGCGCCTCGATGCGATTCTCTTCATCCTCGCCGGCGCTATGCACCTGGAGGATACCGGAAAAGGCCGCTTCCTCCGGGCCGATCTCCCAGATCAAAAAATTCTCGGCGCGTCCAAAATGTTCATCGATATGGATTTTGTCGGTACTGGCAAATGCGACTTTCATGGTCAATCCTTTCATTTTGTAACTCTCAACCAGATGGAGACGACGGGTGTGGATCATGGCAACCCCGGTAAAAACTAAAAAAGCATTTAGCACACGGATAAAATCTGATTGGACGGATTTTCACGGATAAATCTTCCCAAACGTTCACCCAGACACTCTCGGCATCAACCGCTTGTCTCCTTGATTTATCAGCTTTTTATCCGTTTCATCCGTGTTAATCCGTGTGAGACGGCCTTGTTCTAAGTTTAATTATGGAGTTTCTGTGCTTCTTTGGCGCTCGCCATGAAGATGTTGCCGACCTCGAAGATCAACTGCATCGAGCCGCGATAGCCGACCCAGGTGCGCTGATGGGCACCGATGCGGTCGAAGACCGGATAGCCGGCACGCAGATGGTTAGTGATGTTGAGCGCGGCGGCGGCCTGACGGCCGTTGCTGTTGGCGACGAGGAGATCGACGCCGCCCGCCTGTTCTTCAAGATCTTCGAGATCGCCGACCAGCACGTTGTCACAGGGGAGTTCGCCGAGGCCGATGACACGACTGGCGCTGATCGCCAACCGGATATCGCACCCCATGGAGTGCAGGAAGGGGGTCAGGGTCTTGAGGAGATCCCCTTCGAGGGCAAGGGCAATTTTCTTGAGGCCGAACTGGTAATGGGAATCGACCATGGCATCGCAGAGGCGGCTGCGCTGGCGCAGATACTTCTGCGGGATCGGTGCGTTGGCGAGCTCGGCAAGGACAATCATCAGCTGATCAACCTCCGCCAAACCGGTGGCCGAGGTGAAGCCGTAGGAAGGCATGCCGCAGCGCTCGCTGAGGATGCGTGCCGCCTTGGCGAGGGAGTCGCCAAAGAAGAGAGTGGCAGCGCTGCGTCCGGCCTGACGGATACGGGCGACGGTAACGCCGCCGGTGGAGAGGGCCGAAACCGTTTCATCAATATGGCCGTCAAGGGCACAGGAGGAATCCGGGATGACGACCGGATCGAGGCCGAAATCCTCGCACATCATCTTGATTTCTTCGACATCGGCCGGGCTGAGATGGGCGCCGGGGAGGAGGGTGACCTGCCCGGGAATCATGTTTCCCGGCTCGGGGATGGTGCGGACGATCGCTTCGACCGCCGCCGCATACCCTTCCTGTAAAGAACCGCAGTAGTCGGGGGTGCTCGCCCAGACCACCGGCACACCATCGTGCTCGGGGTGCTCGGCCCGGAACTGGGCAATGGCGCTGCGCACATCGTCCCCCATGGTCTCGGTGAGGCCGGTCGTCATGACGCCGACGATCTCCGGGCCGAACTTCTCGATCACCCGGCCAATGCCGGTTTTGAGATTCTCCCAGCCGCCGAAGATCGCCATATCCTCACTCATGCTCGTCGAGTTGAGGGCGATCGGCTCGCGGAAGTGGCGGGAGAGCTGCAAACGGATGAAGGTTGAGCAGCCCTGGGCGCCGTGCAGCAGACCAAGCATATTGTCGATACCGAGATAAGCGAGGGTCGCGCCGAGGGCCGGCGAATTCTTCTGGGGATTGACGGTGCCGATCTTCTCCGGCACCTTGACCCGCGAGTCGCGCATCGTTTCACTCTGCAGGCGCCCGGCCTGTGCCAGGGCGCTGGCAAGATCCATGGCGAGCTCATCCGGCGACTTCTCCAGCGGGCTCTTGGCATTGAGGATCGGCCAGATCGGGTTGTTGACCGTCATGTCGAGCTGACGGGCAAAGGTGACCATCCCCGCATAACCGGCATAGGGGTGGGCGCGACCATGGTTGATGTCGAGAAAGGGGGTGCGGGTCTTCAGCGCCAGGTACTTGGTCTTGCCGCCGGCAACGATCATATCCGGCAGCTTCTCGTACATGACCGACAACAGGCCGGCGCTGGAGGTGTCCTCGATGATCGTCGCGTCCTGATGCATCAACGCCTTCATGCGGTGAAAATCGTCGAGGGTCGAATTCTGGGTGCCGGCGGCCAAAATCTCCACCCCGAGTTCGCGCAGGGCGCTGACCATCGACCAGGTCTTGACCCCGCCGGTGAAGAGGACGCAGCGCTTCCCTTCCAACCCTTTTTTGTACGGTTCGAGGGCAGCGCGACACTTCGGCTCTTCCTCGGCAAGGAGGGTCTCCACCCGCTCCGCCATGACGCTGTTGCCGTGAATCAGGTCGAGTTCGCGGGCGATATCGCGCAGCGCCTTGGCGGTGTCGGTCATGCCGTAGAACGATTCTTCGAGATAACCGATCCCCCAGCGGGTCTTCATCTTCTTCGCCAGATTGGTCAAACTCTTCGAGCAAATGATGACATTAAGCCTGGCGCGGTGGGCGTAGCGCAGTTCGGCGAATCTGGCGTCGCCGCTGATGCAGGAAAGGATGCGGATGCCGAGGCGGTCGAAGAGGGGGAGCATCCCCCACAGGTCGCCGGCAATATTATATTCACCAATGAGGTTGATGTCGTAGTCAGTGAGGTAGTCGGGCTCGGCAGTGGCGATGACGTGCTTGAGCAGCACTTCGCCGGCAAGTCGGTTGCCGATATTCTTGTCGCCGATAAAGCCGGGGGTGTTGACCGGAATGACCGGCATCGGCAGCTGCTTGGCAGCAGCTTCGCAGACCTTTTCGAGGTCGTCGCCGATCATCGCGGTGACGCAGGTGGCGTAGACAAAGATCGCCTGCGGCTGATATTTCGTCCCGAGGTCGATAATCGCGTCGTAGAGTTTCTGTTCGCCGCCGAAGACGACGTCGTTGTGCATGATATCGGTGGTGAAACCGCGCCGGTAAAGCTGGCTGCCGGAGGAGCGGGCACCACGGTTGTCCCAGGAGTTACCGGCACAGGCGATCGGACCGTGCACGAGGTGGATGACATCGGTGATCGGCATCAGGACGACTCGCGCGCCGTCATAAGCGCAGGAGCGTTCGGTCCCCTCCCCCGGTTCTGACTTCTTGCAGAACTTGGGGGCGCCCTTTTCGTTGGTCTCGCATTCGGAGACTTCGTAGTAATCGCGTTTGGACATGGTTGGTACCTCGTGAGGGCGAGGGGTTTAGTTTCCATCGGGTCAAAGGCATTTTGCACACGGATAAAATCTGATTGGACGGATTTACAAGGATTCAAAAAATTAAAACATTAGTCGTTTATCCCCTTGATTAATCCTTCTTTTATCCGTGACATCCGTGTCATCCGTGTGAAACCGCCTTTTGAGGTGCATTGCAGGGGCGACCACATAGGACCGCCCCTGCAAAAACAATTTAACGCATCATTTCAAAGAAGCGGTCCTCGCAGGTTTCATCCTTGATATCGAGGAACTTGTTGCAGATGGTCGTGACCATGTTGATCACCCCCTGGTAGCCGATGATCGGCGAACGGTGCAGGTTGACGCGGTCGAAGACCGGGAAGCCGAAACGGAAGAGGGGGATGCCGGCATCGCGTGCGGCAAATTTGCCGTGGGTGTCGCCGATCACTGCGTCGACCGGATCGGTAAGGAGCAGGCTGCGCAGGTGCCACAGGTCTTTGTTCATGTAGATCTTGCACCCCTTGCCGTAAGCGGAGGCGTCAAGGAGAGACTGCAACTCCTTCTCGACCTTCTTGGTGCCGCGACTGCAGAGGATGTGGTAAGGACGGGCCCCCATCTCCAACAGGAAGGAGACGTAGCCCATCAGGTAGTCGGGGTCGCCGTAGACCGCGAACTTCTTGTCGTGCATGTACTGCTGGGCATCGGTCATGGCATCGACGGCGCGGCCGCGCTCGGCCTTGATCGCGGCCGGAACTTCCTTACCGAAGAGCTCGGCGACCTTCATCAGCAGGGCATCGGTCTTGACGATACCGATCGGCATGGCGAGGGAGGCATGTTCACCGGCGTAGCTGTCCTTGATCCAGCTGAAGGTCTTGGGGGTGGCATAGGGGCCGAGGGTGATCGTTGCTTTGCCGTTGATCGAATCGGCTGCATCTTCGAGCTTGGTGCCGCCGGCGTAGACGCTGTAAGTGCCATCGCAGGGGGAATCGAAGGTCTCGGAGATATCGGCGAGGACGGTGACAGCGATGCCGAACTCCTTGAGGATGCGCTTGTATTCGCGATAATCACCGGTATTGAAGTCGCAGCCGGGGATGAGGTTGAGCTTGCCGGTGCAGCGCCCTTCGATCTTCTTCCCTTCGGTCAGGGTCTGGAGGATCGAGACGAGCATCGAATCGTAGCCGTGGATATGGGTGCCGTTAAAGCTCGGGGTGTTGGCATACGGCGTCGGGAAGTCGGCCGGAATGATCCCCTTGTTCTTGGCGTTCTTGATAAAGGCGGTGAGGTCGTCGCCGATGACTTCCGGCATGCACGAAGTAAAGACCGCCATCATCTTCGGTTTGTACAGGGTGTAGGCGTTCTCCAGCCCTTCGTGCAGGTTGGCCTGACCGCCGAAAACGGCGCCATCCTCGGTCATGGCGTCAGAGACCGCCGGTGCCGGCTCGCGGAAGTGCCGATTGAGGGTAGAGCGGTAGTAGGAAGCGCAGCCCTGCGAGCCATGCACAAAGGGGAGGGTTCCTTCGAAGCCGTGCGCAACGAGCTGGGCGCCGAGGGGCTGACAGGCATGCGCCGGATTGATCACCAGCGCCTGACGGGCAAAGTTCTTCTCTTTGTACTCTTCACTGTTGATCCAGTTCTTGACCCGCTCGACTTCTTCAGCGGTATATTCCGTGACCGGTTTGACGTCCAGTCCGAGGGCATTGGCCATGATCGATCTCCTTGCGGCCGGGAACTTATCTGTTCACCGGTCCGGGGGGTATTACGTAGTTATGATTGCGTAGGGGCGAGGCGGTGCCTCGCCCAGGGCGACCCACCGGGTCGCCCCTACGGCATTAAAACGGGCTCTTCACCAGCCCCCAGGTCGGGCTGTTCACCGCCATATCGACATCGCGGGCGAAGATGGCAAAGCCCTGATAGCCGTGGTAGGGGCCGGAGTAATCCCAGCTGTGCATCTGCCGGAAGGGGATCCCCATCTTCTGGAAGATATACTTCTCTTTAATCCCGGAACCGATCAGATCGGGCTTGAGGGTTTCCGCAAATTTTTCAAACTCGAACTCGGAAGGGTCGTCATAAACAACCGTCGCGTCCGGCATCTCCGGGGCAGTGCGGTCATAATCGTCAACGTGGGCAAATTCGTAACCGGAACCGACACACTCCATGCCGAGATCTTCGTAAGCGCCGATGGTGTGACGGGGGCGGAGACCGCCGACCAGGAGCATGACCTTCTTCCCTTCGAGGCGCGGCTTGTACTCATCGATAATCGCCTGCATGATCGGCTCATGCCGGGCTATGGCCGCTTCGACCTTTTCCTGAATCGTTGCATCGAAACACTGGCCGATGGCGCGTAGCGACTCCTTGATCTTGGTCGGGCCGAAGAAGTTGAACTCCAGCCAGGGGATACCGAACTTTTCCTCCATGACCTTGCACATGTAGTTCATCGAACGGTAGCAGTGGATGAGGTTGAGCTTGACCTTATGGGTGGCGGCTATCTTCTCCATCTCGCCGTCACCGGTCCAGACACTCTTGACATTAAGGCCGATCTCTTCGAGGAGGGCCTTGGCGCTCCAGACGTCGCCGCCGATGTTGTAGTCGCCGATCAGGGCGATATCGTAGGGAGTCTCGGGCTCGGTGAATTCGCGGGTCTCAATGATGTAGTCGCGGATGGTGTCGTTACTGATGTGGTGGCCGAGGGACTGGGAGACGCCGCGGAAGCCTTCGCAGTTACAAGGGATAATCGGCAGATCGAGTTCCTTGGCCACGGTCTTGGCAACGGAGTTGATATCGTCACCGATGAGACCGACCGGACATTCGGAAAGGACCGAAATCCCCTTGGCGAGAGGGAAGAGTTCGTGCGCCTCGCTGAGGAGGGTCTTGAGCTTCTTGTCGCCGCCGTAGACGATATCTTTTTCCTGAAAGTCGGAGGTGAACATCATCCCGAACTGAGTGACGCCGTTGATGCCGCTCATCAGGTTGCGGCGCGTCCCCCAGGAGTACCAGCCGCAGCCGACCGGGCCGTGCGAGACATGGACCATATCGCGGATCGGCCCCCATACCACCCCTTTGGCACCGGCATAAGCACAACCACGGGCGGACATGACGCCGGGGACGGTCTTCTTGTTCGACTGGACGCAGCTCTTTCCCGAAGCCGGATCGTTGGGGCCGAGGTGCGGGGCGCGCTTTTTTCGCGCCTTTTCGGGATAAGCATCAAGGACCTTGTCGATCATCTCCTGCGTCGACTCTTTGCTGATGCCGAGGACTTTTCTTATTTTTTCAGTCATGGGTGACTCCTGAAAGGTTGGTTCCGTAGGGGCACCCTCGTGAGTGCCCCGATTCTGGGCACCCACGAGGGGTGCCCCTACATCAGACCTGGTTACGCCGCGTTCTCCGACTTGCCGACAACGCTTTCGTCTTCGGCTTCCATGATCCCGAACTCCATGAGCAGGTCTTCGAGCTCTTCCATCTCCAGCGGCGTCGGGACGACGAGCATCTTGTTGTTAAGGATCTTTTCGGCGAGATTGCGGTACTCCTGCGCCTGCGGATGCTCCGGGGAATATTCGATGACGGTCATGCGCCGCATTTCGGCGCGCTGCACCTGATTGTCGCGGGGGACAAAGTGGATCATCTGGGTGCCGAGTTTTTCGGCCAGGGCACTGACCAGCTCGAACTCCTTGTCGGTCTTGCGGGCGTTGCAGATCAGACCGGCGAGGCGCACCTTGCCACTGGAGGCGTACTTGAGAATCCCCTTGGCGATGTTGTTGGCGGCGTACATCGCCATCATCTCGCCGGAGCAGACAATGTAGATCTCTTCGGCCTTCCCTTCGCGGATCGGCATGGCAAAGCCGCCGCAGACGACGTCGCCGAGGACGTCATAGAAGACAAAGTCGAGATCCGGGGTGTAAGCACCTTCTTCTTCCAAAAAGTTGATGGCGGTGATGACGCCGCGACCGGCGCAGCCGACCCCCGGCTCCGGGCCACCCGATTCGACGCATTTAACATCGCCGTAGCCGACCTTCATGACATCTTCAAGTTCGAGATCCTCGACCGTCCCTTTTTCCCGTACCAGATCCATGACCGTATTCTGCGCCTTGGCGTGGAGGATGAGGCGGGTCGAGTCGGCCTTGGGGTCGCAGCCGACGATCATTACCTTCTTGCCGAGATAAGCGAGGCCGGCGACGGTATTCTGGGTGGTGGTCGATTTGCCGATGCCGCCCTTGCCATAAATTGCAATCTGACGCAGTTTCTTTTCAGCCATGACGTCCTCCGTACTTTCTGGTTAATGGTTTGTTCTACGATCCTTGAAAACGAAGCCGCCCCACCCGGACGATCCGGATGGGGCGGCATTGCCCGGCGACTCCGCCATGGAGTCACATTTGAAATGGGAAAAAACAGAAAAAGCCCGAAGGAGATCTCTCTCCTGCGGGCTTCGTTGCCGGGTCAAATGCGACACCACCTCGTGTCGCCTGCTCTTGACATCTCCTTAAGCATAGGCTGTGCCAAAGATGCTAATTCGTGCAAAATCGGAATGATAGCATTTTCGTCTGAGGTAATAATGTGATTGCTCCTGATCTCGTCTGCTCAAAAAAACAGCAGCAAGAGGGCAGAAGATGGGCAAGGTCACCGGTCCTGTCAAACTCGTTTGACAATCATCGCCGGTGCAGCTAGCATGCCGACAGTTTTTATCCTCAAAAAAGGCGCTCCCCCATGTCGCGACACCCTAAAGAGGAACAGTTATCCCGCATTGCTGCACGCCTGCTTAAAGCGCTCAAGGAAGAGGGCGGCGCAACGTTCAAAACCGGTGAGATTCCGTTGCGGGCGAGGATAACCCAGGTGCTGCTGCGCGAGGAGGCGGTGATCGAGGATCTTGACCGTCAGGCCAATGTCCTGCTGGGCGAACATCTCCGCGCGGCTCCGCCAGGCATCGACCGCCAGAAAATGCTGCTGATGGTCCGCAACAAACTCGCCAAAGAGAAAGGAATCCCGCTATGAGGTGGTCAGAGGAACGCATCTCTCATCTGGCACACCAGGTCTTCAATGATCTGTGGCGGGGCGACCTCATCGAAGCTGACGACGCTGGTCGCGCCCTCTCTTCCTTGAAAAACGCCTTGAGCAACATCGTCCGCGCCGAAGAGGAAGTCGATAGCCTGATTCGCGACAAGCTCAACAAACAGAAGAAGATTATCGGCAGCCACGATTGGCAGCTGCTTTATGCCCGCTACCATCGGGAAGAGATGACGAAACGCGGCTGGGCCTGAAACATCTTCATTCCTTCTGTTTATCGACGATCTCACTTGCCGAAACTGCCCTCCGTACACCTCCTGCTGATAAAAAAAAGAATTAAGCCCTTGACTTCTGCCTGAGCGTGACTATATTTGTCGTGTCTTGGCACTCAAATATTTCGAGTGCCAAAATTGACATTTCAGGGGATTAATTGTCCGAATACCCCAATAAACAGTGAACGAAAGGAGAAAAAAATGAACATCAGACCGTTGCATGACCGCGTAATCGTCGAGAGAGTCGAAGAAGAGACCAAAACCGCCGGGGGACTTTTCATCCCCGATTCCGCTAAAGAGAAGCCGCAGAAGGGGATCATCATCGCCGCCGGCCATGGCAAGAAGACCGAAGACGGCAAGCTCCTCCCCATCGACGTCAAAGTCGGCGACCAGGTTCTTTTCGGCAAGTACTCCGGCACCGAGATCAAACTCGACGGTAAAGAGTATCTGATGATGCGCGAAGATGAAATCCTCGCCGTGCTTGAGAAATAATTCTAAAAACTTAAAAGAAGGAGATCACTTAAGATGGCCGCTAAAGAAATTAAATTCGGGCAGGATGCCCGTGCCAAAATCCTCGTCGGTGTCAACGCTCTTGCTGACGCCGTTAAAGTCACCCTCGGACCGAAGGGGCGCAACGTCGTCATCGAGAAGTCCTACGGCGCACCGCTGATCACCAAGGACGGCGTCACCGTCGCCAAAGAAATCGAACTCGACGACAAGTTCGAGAACATGGGCGCGCAGCTGGTCAAGGAAGTCGCTTCCAAGACCTCCGACATCGCCGGCGACGGCACCACCACCGCCACCGTTCTCGCCCAGGCGATCTACCGTGAAGGCGTCAAGCTCGTCACCGCCGGCCACAGCCCGATGGAGATCAAGCGCGGCATCGATAAAGCCGTCGCCGTTTGCGTCGAATCCTTGAAAGAGATCTCCAAGCCGATCAAGGATCACAAAGAGATCGCCCAGGTCGGCACCATCTCCGCCAACAGCGACAAGACCATCGGCGACATCATCGCCGAGGCGATGGAAAAAGTCGGCAAGGAAGGGGTCATCACTGTCGAAGAAGCCAAATCGATGGAGACCACTCTGGAGACCGTCGAAGGGATGCAGTTTGACCGCGGCTACCTCTCCCCCTACTTCGCCACCGATGCCGAGCGCATGGAAGCAGTGCAGGAGAACGCCCTGATCCTCATCCACGACAAGAAGATCAGCAACATGCGCGATCTTCTCCCCATCCTTGAGCCGGTCGCCAAGCAGGGTCTTCCCCTGTTGATCATTGCCGAGGATATCGATGGCGAAGCACTGGCGACCCTGGTTGTCAACCGTCTGCGCGGCACCCTCAACGTCGTTGCCGTTAAAGCCCCGGGCTTTGGCGATCGTCGTAAAGCGATGCTCGAAGATATCGCTGTCCTCACCGGCGGCAAAGTCATCTCCGAAGAAGTCGGCTTCAAACTCGAAACCGCCACCATCGACATGCTCGGCCGTGCCAAGCGCGTTGTCGTCGACAAAGAGAACACCACGATCATCGATGGCGCCGGCGATGAGTCCGAGATCGCTGGTCGCGTCAAGCAGATCCGCGCTCAGGTTGACGAGACCAAGAGCGACTACGATCGCGAGAAGCTCCAGGAGCGTCTTGCCAAACTGGTCGGCGGCGTTGCCGTGGTCAAAGTCGGCGCAGCCACCGAGACCGAGATGAAAGAGAAGAAAGCCCGCGTTGAAGACGCTCTGCACGCCACCCGTGCGGCGGTCGAAGAAGGGATCGTCCCTGGCGGCGGTGTTGCCCTTCTCCGTTGCCTCCCGGCCCTGGAGAAGCTCAAACTCGAAGGCGAGCAGCAGTTCGGCGTCAACATCGTCAAGCGCGCCCTCGAAGAGCCCCTGCGTCAGATTGCCGCGAACGCCGGCGCTGAAGGCTCGATCGTCGTCAACAAGGTCGTCACCAAGAAGGACATCGCTTACGGCTTTGACGCTTCCAATGACACCTACTGCGACATGCTCGCCGCCGGCATCATCGACCCGACCAAGGTCACCCGCAGCGCCCTGCAGAATGCAGCGTCCGTTGCCGGTCTGATGCTGACCACCGAGGCCTGCATTGCCGAGCGCCCGAAGAAAGACGGCCCGGCTATGCCTGACATGAGCGGCATGGGCGGTATGGGCGGCATGGGCGGCATGATGTAAGTCTTTGCCCCTGTCCAGGCAGTAAAAAAGAGCGCCCTCGGATTCGTCCGGGGGCGCTCTTTTGTGTGTTTGTTGCTTGAGTATTGCATGTAAACGGCTATGGCTTTGACCACTGGGCGGCTTGTAAGCCGTGTTGGGACCTTAACGCCCTCAGCTTCGTCGTGTCTCGGAGCCCCCTCTATCCATACTTTGGAATAAAGGTAGGTCGCGTAACTTCAATGCCTCCTCAATAGCTTCGTAGAGTTCTGAGCGCCGCCACGTGTTTACTTGCGTAATAACACTACTCCCACTCGGCCGGCAAGCCCTTGGCAGCCCCTTGTCTGCACCTCGCTTGGACAGAAACTCTCCTGTCATATTCTGGAGGTTGCGTTTTCCGGAAACAAGCTGTTCTGGATCAGTACAAAGTTCCAAGCATGCCTCTCTTACAGTAATGAACTCTTCCGGGTCTTTCTTGGTCTTTGACTCCTCTTCAAGTTTGTTGATTCTACCCTCGTGATCTTCCAGGTGTCGCTTATGATCACCTAAGTGAGGCCCGATGCTCCGGGATATTGCATCTGCGAGAGCGGACACATCGTCCTTGACTGGAGCCGCCATCCTTCGGATGCTTTTAGCGATGGCTTCTTCTTGAAGATTCCTACCCCAGTGCTTAAGAAGGCGAATGCGGTGAAAGAAATCAAAAGATACACGCTCACTCAGAGGGGGCGAACTCATGTTTCTATATTTGATGTTTTCATTGTAGAAGATATCGATACCCTCCTCAACGACATGCCAACGGTAAACCTCCTTACCCTGGATAATGGCTCTCCACTGCCCGCCTGCGTGCTCCCCCTCAAGGACTTCAGCGTACCAAGGCAGGCCCGAGAAAAAAAGAACTTTCCGCGAATCAGGCAAGCCAATTGCCTCTGCCCATTTTTCCGGGGTGGCATAGACCCAGCCGCGCTCGTCAACAGCTACCTGTATCGATTGACCCCGCGAGCCTTGAAATTTCTCAAGTGTAAAATTGGTAATTTCTTTCACATCTCTAATCCCATGAAGTTTGTGGTGACACTGTCTGCACGTCGCTAATAAGTTGTCGGGATGTTCACCGCTCCATCGTTTAGCGTACGTGACGTGGTGAACATCCCGCATTACCGCACCACACAGCTCGCACTTACCCTGTGCCCGTTCCCGTATTTGAGCCCGGACATGTTTCCACTCCTCCGAATTCAGGTACTCTTTATACTTACTCATATTATTCAAGCCACTAGCCCATCTGGAATTTCTGTACAGTGTTCCAGTATTTTGTCTAATTTTCTATCGCTCAACATCTGAGAGCACACCAGGTTTGGCAATTTTGGCTCCTTTATACCTTTGCTTCAGCTGGGACATAAAATGCTTTCAGTTCATCCTTGTAAGGCATAATTGGGTCATACAACTTGCTATATGCCTGACCAATCGCACCTGAGAATAGCATCATACTTGGCTGATTAGTGCCACTGTGAACAACATGACTAACAGCTATACCTGGATATGGTTCTATATAAACTATTCTTTTTATGCCTAACTGGTAAGCTTTTTTAGAACACAATTCACATGGTGAAGCTGTTGTATAAAGTGAGCCATCCTTAACACCTTGGCCTCCATGCTTTACAATCGAGGGTGTAAAAAACTTTGTGTAAATGGTCATCGTCGGTTACAACCCGTAACCACTGGAGGAACCGATGGCCATACCGAAAGACGTGCTCGACTGC
>PHAV01000015.1 GCA_002841765.1 Deltaproteobacteria bacterium HGW-Deltaproteobacteria-4
GCAGTCGAGCACGTCTTTCGGTATGGCCATCGGTTCCTCCAGTGGTTACGGGTTGTAACCGACGATGACCATTTACACAAAGTTTTTTACACCCTCGCTTGATATTAGTTGTGCAACAAAGCCCGGCGAACCACTCGACTACGATCAGGATCTCTTCGATACACTGTCGGCTCTGTGCAAAAGACTGGGTGATGATGCCTGCGTCCCCTCTTACGTCATTTTCAGCGATATCACCCTGGCGGAGATGGCCACGTATCACCCGACTACACCGGAAGCACTGCTGCGCATCAACGGCGTCGGCCGTCTCAAATTACAACATTACGGCGCTCCTTTTATCGAAGAAATCAAAAGCTACCTGGGACAATCCTGATAAAGTCAAGACATTCAACGGAGGAAACGCATGGAAATCGATCTAAATGTACTCGCTTACCTGATTGGGAGTAGGGAATAGGTGTCGCGTCTACACCTTGACAAAAAAATGTCCCAAACCGCTGGTTGCACGCCGCCACGCCTAGAAAACCGACCGGGCGAAGCGGGTGAACCGGGCTCCCCGTTGAATGAAGGATGGCTCTTGACAGTTTGGCTAATCTGCTGTTGAAGTCTTGGGAGAGAAGCAGGAGCTAAAGGCGAGCAAAAACGGCTAAAATCTTCTCTCTATCCGGTTGCCCTTCTTTGCCCCTTAGCCTGAGCGAAAGGGGCGAAAGATGGGCATTTCCGGTCGATAAGCGGGGGTGCATGGAACCTGAAGGATGGAATTTTCGGGCCGTTTGTTTTTGTAGGAGGAAAAACAGCGCGGGACAGCTCCGAGGAGGCTGCAAAGGGAGGGGGTGAAAAGGGGAAAACGGCAGTCCTACCTGCGAGGTTCCTGTTTAATCTTGGAGATTTAACATACATGGTGAAACCATATTTAGTCATTCATCCGATCGGCGGTCGCCGCATTTCAGAGTTTGTGTTTATGCACCAAGACGGTGGTGCATGTTTCCTGGATCTTGGTTGGGATCAAGCTATGGGGAGACACCCCTTCCACTTGATCGACGGTCCGATTGAACTGGTCGATGGGTCTTACCGATGCGGGGGAGGGGTCGTTGTCCAGGAACTCAAGCCGGAGGATCCGCTGTGGTCAAGTTGGTTGAACTGGCTCGACTACAGGCGATCCCCAGACGGCAAAGATGTCAAGGACGAGGATGCTCTGGAGGGCTGTAAGCGGAATGGTGCGTTAATCAACCAACCTTTAACCTGTATCTGAACGCAATCTCTGATCCCTGAGGTTGCTGTTATTAATGACAAAGGGGGCATATTTGATGCCAACGGTGGCGATTAACTTAACCATTTACAAGGAGGAGGAGATATGAAGAAGTTTTTACTGGTTTTGGTTTTGATGATGTTTTCTGTGAGCGCATGGGCTGAGTGCTTAACCTATGACTACGCAGAGTTAAACGACATGAGTCTAGTAGAAATTCAAAAGGCATATACAGATAATTCGATTGGTCTTGTTAGTGCAATGGAAGGATCAACTATGGCCATTAAAATCAATGATCAAGAATTACGAGATAAATATGAACTGAGGGAAAAAGTCTGCTCTGATCAAGGAGAAAAGATCAAACGAGTATGGGGGAAGAATTTCCCTGATGTTGAAATTAAAAGCCTGGAATAAATTGAACTGTATGGGTAGGGAATTACTCGACATTTTTTGTCTAGGTCCAGAGATAGGAGAATTACGTGGACACCAAAGACATTGCGATACTGGTTTTAGGCTTTACTGTAGTTCTTCTTATCGGCTGGTTGTTGGGTTCTAGAAAGGCGCAGTCTCATCATTCACCATCGAATGAACAGTCAGCGACAAAGGATCGGAAGCCTCAACAGCAGGCTGCACAATCAGAACAACGACCCAAAATAAACCCATATGAGCTAAAAATTTCTGAGTACCGGTCGCAATGTAAGAGGACTTCAAAGCTTTACGCCGAGCACACCGAAGCTGTCATGCTATCTCCCTTCGATGAAGGGTACGGAAAACTCGATCAAGCGTATGAGTTATACAACTCAAGGAAAGACTCAAGTCCAAGAGAGGCATTCCTGGACCTCTGTGCTGTTTCCTATGACGCAGTTAATTTTGGGAATTTTAAAACTGCCTTGGAAAAAGAAATAGAAAACTGCGCTGAGATGATTATTGGCGGGTATGATGAGACAATTGGAGAAGTTTTTTCCGGACAAGCGTTTGAAAAAGAGTCCTCTCAATATGCGCTTACTGCTGATATGAGAGCATCCCAGAAAGCAAAAATCTGCAGTATTTTGCAATCAAACTGCACACAGTACCTTTCCGACTTAAGAGAGATTGAGCAAAGAAGATCGTGGCTACAGTCAAACCTAAATATGTTTACCGAAGATATAAAAGGAGAGTTTGACTGGACTGATGCCGCGAAGCATTTTGGGGCTGGGGCGCTCGCCGCAGCAAATCCGCTAATTGGAATCCCGGCCCTTATCTCTTGCTTTAAGGGTTCCAGCGACAAGGATAAGGCGAGGGAGGCGAGGGCCCAGAAATACGCCCAAGTGTTTGGCGAGTATGAAGATGGCGTAATGGCGGTCAGAGAAAAGATAGTGAAATCGGGAGAGTCAGCAAAATTATATATGGAAACAAAATTCATGGAGGTTCACGATCAAGCCGTGGTTGCAGTGCTTACCGAGTTGTCATGCAAGGGGTATTCTTTAGACCACTTTTTCAAGTTTTGCGAAAAAACAGAGGTTGATTTAAAGGCGGCAGAAAAACGCATATTTGGCTGAGGAGGAAAGATAATGGAAATCATCAAGGGGATTGCAAACATCTTTGGGGGCGTTGACCTTTCGGATTCCGATGGAATGCCAATTGCGCAGACGCATGAAAACATTTTTGGAGGGACCGACCTGATTCAAGATGGCCACCAGGTTTCTCATACCACACCGAACATTTTTGGTGGGGAAGATGTTAGAGATGAAATGGGCAACGTCACCCATGTAACTAGGTCCAATATTTTTGGTGGAGTAGACGTCTCGGATGCAATGGGAAAGCACATATTGTACACCGCGCCAAACATCCAAGGCGGATTCAATGTGTTCGAGAATGGCGGCAAGCTTGAGCAAAGCGTGATTCCAGACGCTACAGGGTTTCACTCAAAATTCTTTAGGTAACTATAACTTTCCAACTGAAGCACTTATGGGCGCAGGTGCTAAAGGCGAGCAGAAACGGTTAAATTCTTCTCTCTGTCCGGGGCCCTTCTTTGCCCCGTAGCCTGAGCGAAAGGGGTAAAAGAAAGGCATATCCGGTCGATAAACGGGGGTCCGTGGAACCTGAGAGATGGAATTTTCGGGCCGTTTGTTTTTGTAGGAGGAAAAACAGCGCGGGACAGCTCCGGGGATGCTGCAAAGGGAAGGGGTAAAAAGGGGAAAACGGTAGTCCTACCTGCGAGGTTCCAGGCCAGGGGCGAAAACGAGAAACTGAGCTTTCACCGGAACCTCTACGGAACCTCCAGGGGGTAAAACGACAAAGGACTTAGCCCAATTAAGAGCTAAGTCCTTGTTTTTATGGTGCGCCTCGAGGAATTCGAATCCCCGGCCTTCTGATCCGTAAAACGAGCGATGGTGTCAACAATTTTCTGTATGGCGGAGAGGGAGGGATTCGAACCCTCGGTACAGGTTTACCCCGTACACTCGCTTAGCAGGCGAGCGCCTTCAGCCGACTCGGCCACCTCTCCATGCATACACTCAATTATTGAGGAGCGGTTTATAACATACTTCCGATTGGCAGACAATACATTTTATTGGGGACAGGCAGCAGCCGCTGCCGCCATTCTTATTGACAGGAAGCGGGCTCGCACCCTATCTTCCCACATCGACAGCATCCGCATCTATCTATTCGAAAGAGTAATTTTCATGACCATTCCCCCGGCTATCGTCCTTGCTTCGGCTTCGCCGCGGCGCAAAGAACTTCTGGAACGCGTCGGCGTTGACTGTGCCGTCATCCCCAGTCATATCAATGAAGATCACCTGCCCGGCGAATCGCCGCGTGAGCATGTCCTGCGTTTGTCCCATGAAAAAGCTCTGGAGATCGCCAATCGCGCGGATATCCCCGGTCGCTGGTTCATCGGCAGTGACACAGTGGTGGTGCGCGACGACTCCATTCTCGGCAAACCGGTGGATGCGGCCGATGCGGCAGCGATGCTCACCTCCCTCTCCGGGCGCAGTCATGAGGTCCTGACCGGCTTTGCCGTGCATGATCGCGAGCAGAGGACGACGATCAGCGAAGTGGTGAGTACCGCGGTCCGCTTCAAGGAGTTGACAGCAGCGGAAATCAGTGGCTACATTGCCAGTGGAGAGCCCTTTGACAAGGCCGGTGCTTACGCAATCCAGGGGATCGGTGCCTTCATGGTGCAGGCGATCAACGGCAGCTATACCAATGTCGTCGGCCTACCGCTTTGTGAAGTGATCGACGCTCTCGAACATATGGGTGCGGTGAAACTTTTTACAACCGACCGTTAATTCGACCACCCCCAACCCTTTAGGCCCCAGAGGGTCCTCCTTAAGTAAGAAGGGGAGCTTAAAGCCTGAGTCCCACCCTTATTCAAGGAGGGGCAAGGGGTGGTAAGGTTTCAGATAGAAAGAAAGATCCCATGACCATAGCCAGCAACATTGCCAATATCCGCGCCCGTATCGACGCCGCCTGCCAACGCTGCCAGCGCGATCCCGGCACTGTGCGCCTGGTGGCGGTCTCCAAGACCCATCCGGCTGTCAGTGTCGACGCGGCTGCCGCGGCCGGACAGGAGATCTTCGGCGAAAATTATGTGCAGGAATTTGTTGCCAAGGCGGAGGAAGTCTCCGCGCCGGTGCAGTGGCACTTTATCGGCTCGCTGCAGAGCAACAAGGTCAAATATCTCGCCGGCAAGGTGGCGATGATCCACTCCGTCGATCGCCTCTCGCTGGCTGAGGAACTTGAGCGGCAATGGGGGAAGCTCGATCGTATTCTGGAGATCCTCATCGAAGTCAACCTCGGCGACGAGGAATCAAAGGGGGGAGCAAGCACGGACGCCGCCATCGCCCTGGTGCGCCGCATCGCCACCCTGCCGCATTTACAGATCTGCGGTCTGATGGCCCTCCCCCCCTACCTGGAAGATGCCGAAGAGGTGCGCCCCTATTTCCGCCGCCTGCGGGAGCTGGCCCTCCAGATAAATGCATGCCAAATTGACGGCGTCGTCATGCGCGAACTCTCCATGGGGATGAGTCATGACTTTGAAATCGCCATCGAAGAAGGAGCGACCCTGGTGCGGGTGGGGACCGCAATCTTCGGCGCGCGGGGGATACAAGCCTGATGTCCTACGCGCCGATCCTCTTTGATCTCGACGGCACCCTGATCGACTCCCTCGCCGATCTCACCACCGCGCTCAACCTGTTGCGAGGGGAACTGAACCTGTCACCCGTGACCATCCCGGCAGTGCGCGCCTGCGTCGGTGACGGGGCAACGCTGCTGGTGCGCCGCGTCCTCGGCGACGACCTCTTCTCTCCTTCCCACCTGCAGCGCTTCCTCACCCTCTACAGCGAACATCTTGCCGAAGAAACGACTCTCTACCCCGGCATCCGGACCTGTCTGGATCGCTTTTCGGATCGCCCTCTGGCAGTGGTGACGAATAAGCCCTACCAGCTGACCATGGACCTTCTTCACGCCCTCGATCTGAACCGCTACTTTGCGGTGGTCATCGGCGGCGACAGCTGTCCGGTAAAGAAGCCGGATCCGACGCCAATCAAAGTCGCCCTGCACCGCCTCGACGCGACGGCAGCAGGGGCGATCATGATCGGCGACCACCACACCGACCTGAAATCGGGGCAGGCCGCCGGGCTCGATGTCTGCTTCTGTACCTGGGGTTTTGGCGACGACGGCGGTTGCAAGCCGAACCACCGCGTCGATAATGCCACGGAACTGTTACAGGTCCTGCTGTGACCCAACCCGGGATCGACGCACCACCCCTTCTCACCCAGCGCGAGATCGCCCTCTTCTTTCTGCCGATGCTCCTCAATGTTCAGCTGATGAGTATCTCCCACTCCATCATCAACGCCTTTCTTGCCCGCTCTGCCGAACAGATCGTCGCTCTCGCTGCCTTCTCGGTGGCGATGGTCATCCACATCTTCCTTGCTTCTCCGTCCTACCAGAACCACTCGGTGACCATCGCCATGGTGCGCGGACGCAAATCGTATCGCGGCACGGTGATCTTCGTCCTGGTGGTGGCGAGCTATGTGTCACTGATGCTGTGCCTGATCGCCTTCACCCCGATCGGCGACTACCTCCTGCAAAGCTTTCTCGGCATCGACGCCATTATCACCCGGGAAGCCAAGCGGGCCCTCGGCATCCTCGCTTTCCTCCCCTTTATCACCGGCTTTCGTGGCTTCTTCCAGGGATTGCTGATGCAGCAGCGCCGCACCGCCCTCCTCTCCAGCGCCACCCTGATTCGGGTTGTCGCCCTCTTTGTCATTCTCGGCCTCGGCAGCCGCTGGCTGAGCGGCATCACCCTCGGCGCCGTCGGGCTCTTCGGCTGCGTCACGATCGAAACGATCATCGTCGGCATCATTGCCCTGCGCATGCCCAAACCGGTGGCGCTCCCTGATCTCGACGAAAAAGGGGCGTGGGAGATCCTCCGCTTCGGCTTTCACCTCGCGTATGCCTCCTGTTTTCAGCAAGCGATTCCCCTGCTGATCAGCGCCCTTCTCGGCCGCCTCCCCGATGCGACCCTCGCCCTCGCTGCTTACGGGGTGCTGCGCGGCTTCCTCTTCCTCCTCGCCGGACCGCTACGCAACCTGCAACAGACCTATCAATCCCTGGTGCGCCGCCCCGAGGACTTTGCGACGATGATCCGCTTTCACCGCTGGGCCGGCGGCCTTCTCGCCCTCGGTCTCCTGCTGATCGCCTTCCCGCTGCGCACTCCGGTCCTCGGCGGTCTGATGGGGCTCGATCTTGAGATGCGCGACTATATCGCCATCCCCCTGGCGTGCAGCGCCCTTTACCCTCTTCTTTACGGCTCGACCAACGTCCTGCGCGGCTACTTCACCACGCAGCACCGCACCTTTGAGCTCGGGCGTTCGACCGCCTACAAGGTTGCCTTCCTCCTCCTGGTCTGGGGGATCATGCTGCTCTTCCCGGTCCCGGTACCGGGGATTGCCATCGCCGTCTTCCTGCTGGTCGCCAGCGAATTCTGTGAAAACTTCTACCTGATCTGGCGGCGCCGCGTCCTCCTCCGCCAGGAACTCCTTGCCCCGGAGCGGTCATGAACGAAAAGAAACACCCCTGCCCGGACTGTCAATGCTGCCAGTGGTGTTCGGACGATCGCTGTCGGCTTTGTCTGAAGACGAAGAAGAGTTGCTGTAAATACGGAAGTATGGCCGAGCAGATTGCCCTCTATGACGAGTTGAACCGGAAAGCTGAGGAAGAAAAATCGTAGTGGCGCACCTGTGTGTGCGCCACTACCAATCACCCCCACCGGCGAGCACTCCTAACCGCGCAATCTTGCCATCCTCCCCCTGGCTCCAGAAAGCAGCATTGAGCCGGATACAGTTGGTAAACTTCCCCGCTGCCGAGAAGAGATTCCCCGGCGCAATCGAGATTCCCGCTGTCAGCGCCTGATGATATAGACGCATGGCGTCGACCCCCTCGGGCATCTCCACCCACAGCGAAAATCCCCCCTTCGGTCGCGAGACCCGCGTCCCCGCCGGAAAATGACAGCCAACCGCTGCCGCCATCTGCGCCACCTTGCTCGCGTAGATCTTGCGGATGGTGCGGAGATGATGATCGTAGCCGCCATTGGCGAGGAACTCCGCCACAGCCATCTGCGTCGGCGACGGCGAAGCGATGGTCGTCAACATCTTCAGCCGCTCAATCTTCTCCTGAAAACGGCCGGCTGCAATCCAGCCGATGCGGTAGCCGGGGGCGATAGTCTTGGAAAAAGAGGAGCAGAGCAGGACGAGGCCTTTTTTGTCCCACTGCTTGGCCACCGTCGGCCGACTGCCGTCAAAGGCGAGATCGCCGTAGATATCGTCTTCGATCAGGGGGATGTCACGGGCAGCGAGGAGTTCGACCAATTCCCGCTTGCGCGCATCGGGCATGACGAAGCCGAGGGGATTGTTGAAGTTACTTACCACCACGCAGGCGCGGACGTCATTGTGCTCCAGGACGTAACGGAGGACCTCCAGTGACATGCCATCCACCGGACTGCTTGGGATCTCCAGGGTCTTGAGACCGAGTTCCTGGATCAGCTGCAAAAAATTGTAGTAAACCGGCGACTCGACGACGATGGTGTCGCCGGGGCGGCAGACCGTGCGCAGCGCCAGAAAGACGGCTTCGCTGCACCCTTCGGTGATAACGATCTCCTCGGGGCGCAGGGCACAGCCGCTCAACACCAGGCGCTGTGCCACCTCCTTGCGCAGGCGCGGGTTTCCCGGCGGCATCGCATAGGAGACGCTCTGGGTGCGGAAACGCCGCGCCTCGCTGGAGAGCATACGGTTGAGCTTGTCGATCGGCAACTGTTCGGGATTAGGCATGGCGCAGCCGAAGTAAGTGAGGTCGGGATTGCTGATGTCACGCATCACCATCGCTGTCACTTCGGAGTTGTCGACCGCCATCGGGCAGATCTCTTTTGCGGCCAGGGTCGGTGGCGGCAGCTCCTCGGGGAGGCGGCCGCAAACATAGTAGCCCGACTGCGGTCGCGCCGCGATCAAACGGCGGTTTTCGAGGAGGACGTAGGATTCCTTGACGGTATTGATGCTCATCTGCATCTGCCGACTCATTGCCCGGATCGACGGCACCCGCTCGCCGGGGCGATAGGTCCCCTCACTGATCAGGTAAGCAATCTTTCCCGCCAACTCTTCGTACAGGGGGATGCGAACCGCTGCCGCCTTGACCACACTCTCACTCACGCTTCTACCTCCTCAAACACGACTGACGAACTTCACTATTCTTATCGATCCTCATCCTTCTGCACAGACACAGTCGCCACAGTAAACGAAGGGTACAGTTTCTGTAAAGGCAATCTGTGTTGGATACAAATATTCATGGCTGTATCTGGCGAGGGAGGTTGCAACGGAATAGGATAACGCTACAGTCGGCATCAAGCTGCAAGGAGAGAAGAGATGGACATTTTACTGCCGGAAAATGAGACGATGAGCATCAACCCGGTGCCGGAGAATTTACGGATTGTCTGCCGCAGCGGCCGCATCTGGCTGACTCAGACTGGCGACAGCCGCGACTTTTTACTGCGTGAAGGAGAAGTGTTCACCGCCACCCGGAGGGGACAGATCGTTCTTTGGGCGTTAGCCGACGCCCGCATCGACATCTCGGCCCGCGCCCAGGAAGCGGCGCTGCACTGGCACCCGGCGCTGAAGCGCGCTTAGTGGGCAATTTGTGAATTGTCTCTACCCCCCAATCATCTTTTCCGGACGGACCAGAGCATCGAAGCTTTCACCGTCAAGATAACCGAGCTGTAAACAGGCCTGGCGCAGAGTGAGGCGGTGATGCAGGGCAAGGTGGGCAATCTCTGCCGCTTTGTCGTAACCGAGACGGGGACTGAGCGCCGTCACCAGCATCAGAGAGTTGGCGAGATGGGCGGCAATCCGTTCCCGGTCGATTTCCAGTCCGGACAGGAGATGGGTCGTGAAGCTGCGGCAACCGTCGCCGAGGAGGCGCAGCGACTCCAGGGCATTACGGATCAGCACCGGCTTGCAGACATTCAGTTGAAAATTCCCGTTACTCCCCGCCAGCGTCATCGCCACCTGATTCCCCTGCACCTGCATACAGATCATCAACAGTGCTTCACATTGACTCGGATTGACCTTGCCCGGCATGATCGACGACCCCGGCTCATTCTCGGGGAGGAGGAGTTCGCCGAGGCCACAGCGGGGTCCGGAAGCGAGCCAGCGAATATCATTGGCAATCTTGGTCAGGGACGCTGCCAGCGTCGCCAGGGCGGCGTGAAAGAAGAGGAGTTCGTCGTGACTGGCAAGGGCGGCAAACTTGTTGGGGTGGGAGCGGAGCGCTAGACCGGTGGCAATCGCGAGTTGCGCTGCCACCGCCGCGCCAAAGCCCTGCGGGGCATTCAGGCCGGTGCCGACGGCGGTGCCGCCGATAGCAAGATCGCAAAGACCGGCGGCGGCAGCATGCAGGCGCGCCACATCCCGTTCCAGCAGACTGATCCAACCGGAGATCTCCTGGCCGACGGTGAGGGGGGTGGCATCCTGGAGATGGGTGCGGCCGATCTTGACGACATCGGCGTAAGCCTGCGCCTTGGATTGAAAAAGCGCGATCATCTCGGTCAGGGCCGGCAAGAGGCGCTGGTGGAGTACAGTCAAGGCGGCGAGATGCATGGCGGTGGGGAAGGCATCGTTGGTCGACTGGGACAGATTGACCTGATCGTTGGGATGGATCGGCGCTTTGTCGCCGCGCTGTCCGCCGGCGAGTTCGTTGGCGCGGTTGGCGATAACCTCGTTGACGTTCATGTTGCTCTGGGTGCCGCTGCCGCTTTGCCAGACCGGCAGGACAAAGTGTTCGTCAAAGGAGCCGCTGAGGATTTCGTCACAAGCGGCCACAATCAAGGCGGCGCGCTCCGCCGCCAGCTGCCCCCCCGCTACGCTCACCTGCGCACAACTCTTCTTGACCAGCACCAGCGCATGGATCACCTCGATCGGCATCCGCTCCGTACCGATGGCAAAGTGCTGCAGAGCCCGCTGCGTCTGGGCGCCCCAGTAGGCGTCCGCCGGAACCTCCACGGTCCCCATGCTGTCACTTTCTTGCCGGGTTGCCATGTTCGCACACATCTCCATTTTGCCTCGCTCTCCGCTTTTGAAGCTTATTGACTCATCTATCCTGCCCAGCTTAGCGCTACCACATTTTTCAGGCTATAGAAAAACAATAAAAAAACCCAATTAAAAGGATGTTTTAATAATATAATTATAAAAATAAATGTCTTGAATTTTCTCCTCAATCCTTGCTATTTCTTTATAAGAAACAAATATTGACACACGACAATACTAAACCATCCGTGAGGATGGGGCGGAAAGCCCAAGGGTCTTACTAAGACAGCCGGGTTGCCGAAATATCATTTTTGATGTTTTGGCAACCCGGCTTTTTTTGTCCCCCACCCCCCGACGAAAAAGGAGAAATTATGACCGGCATTAGACGCACCTTCCAACGATGGACCTGTCGCCCGTTGCTGTTCTTGTTAGCCCTCATCCTGATTCCGGCCTTCGCCTTTGCCGACACCCTGACAGTCTCCACCAACAAGACGAGCTACACAAGAGGCGAACTTATCAAGATCACTGCCGTTTACAAAAAAAATGACGGCAGTCCGATCACCCGCCCCACGACGCGGGAAGTCCGAATCAAAAATCCTTCCGGGACTGAAGTGGTCAAGAAAAGCATGACCAGCGTCGGCAACGGCGTCTATACCTACAATTACACCCTCCCCGCCACAGCCGCTGCCGGCAAATGGGAAGTCCGGGGTAAATTTGTTTACAACTACGTTGAGACCAAGGGATATACCTATCCAACGGTTGCTTCTTCCATGACGGATACCACTGCTCCTGTTACCTCTGTTTCACCGCTGGGGAGCAGCTTCGCTTCATCAATTACAGTCACTCTGACCCGAAACGAGACCGGCACGACTTACTACACCACCAACGGCACCACCCCGACAACCGCTTCCGCCGTCTACGCTACCCCCCTGACCTTCATTGCCACGACAACGTTAAAATATTTCTCCAAGGATAGCACCGGAAATACTGAAACGGTCAAAACCTCGACCTATACCAAAAGCGCACAGGCTGGCAATCCCCACGCCAATCTGACCTGGAGCGGCTACAATATGTGTCGCAGTTGCCATGCTACGCAGGCAAACGACGTCTTTCACTCGGTTCATTATCAATGGCAAGGGGCTTCCGGGATGACCACTGGACCAGCCATTCAGGGGAAGTTTTCCCCCACTCTTGACAACAGCACCGCTATGAACTCTTACTGCATCAATATCCTCGGCAACTGGAACAACTACTCTGGCTGCAGCAACTGCCACGTCGGCTTGGGCATTCCGCCGAGCACCACTGTCGATAACTCCCAGCTCGACAACATCGATTGTCTGATCTGCCATCAAAAAGATTACAAACGGACCCGGTCAATTTATGGCGGCACCTATGCCCCCAATCCCGCGGCCATGACCATCACCATGGATCAGGCGGTCCAGACGGTCACCAAGCCGACCCGCTCCACCTGTCTACAGTGCCACGCCAAAGGCGGCGGCGGAGACAACTTCAAGCGCGGCGATCTGGCGCTGGCACACGGGGCAACGACCGACGCCACTTTTGACGTCCACATGGCTACCGGTCGCGGCAATTTCCCCTGCCAGTCCTGCCACACCACCAGCAGCCACAAGATGGCGGGTCGCGGCAGTGACCTCCGTCCGAAAGAATCGGCGGCGGCCATCAACTGTTCCACCAGCAGCTGCCATCCGGGCAAAGCAAGCCTGATAGAAGGACATTCGACCGCCGCTGTCAGCCGGCATACCGGCCGCGTATCGTGTCAGACCTGTCATATCCGCGCTTACGCCAGGAACGCCACCGACACCGCCGCAACCGAGGCCACGGAAACTTTCCGCACCTGGAAAACCTCTGAGTGGAACGCAAACCTCAACCGCTATGAGCCGACGATCACACTGGCCAACAACCTGAGTCCCCGATATGCCTTCTGGAACGGCAGCAACTGGGGGAGCAACCTTCTTGATACTCCGGTCATCGATCCCGCGACCGGGGCATATAAACTTTCCCGTCCGAACGGCGCTCTCACCGACCCGGCCGGCACCAAACTCTATCCGTTCAAATACAAAACCTCGGAAGCCCCTTTCAATATCGAGCGCAGAAAGCTGATTTCCGTCGATACCAGTATCTACTTCAAGACCGGCAACGTCGCCGATGCCGTGAATCAGGGGATGGTTAACATGGGTTATTCAGCCGGCGAACCCTACTCCTGGGTGGCAACAGACGAATTCCAGCTGATCACCCACGAAGTGCCGACTGCAAGCGGAAACGTGCTGGCGTGCGCAGACTGCCACAAAAATACCGCCCGGATGAACCTCCCGGCCATGGGCTATGCCCTGAAGGCGGCAAAGAGTGCCGTCTGTGCCCAGTGTCATGAAGACGAATCCTACTCCGGCTATACCTGGATCCATGACAAACACGTCACCGACAAAAAGTACGACTGTTCATTCTGCCACAGCTTCTCGCGGGCAAGTGAGAGAGGACTAAAAACCACCAGATAATCGACTTTTTTAATGACAAAAAATGGGCGGCCCTTACCCAAGGGTCGCCCATTTTTTCTAATTCCGGATGCTGTTGACTACTGACTTCCTTCCCTCCTGCCGCAATATACGGCCGCAGCACGCTGTGGGGGGACGCGAGGAGAATTTTGCGGCCTCCAAGGCAGAGCCAGCTTACAATCGATACGATTCCATACTCCTACAACTCTTCAAAATCAGAATTTTCATCCTCACCTTCATCAGCATCGTCGGCATAATCCTCTGCCAGAAAGCCTTCGAGAAAGCGCTGATTATCCTTGATGCGGTGGGCAATTTCCCGCTGCAATTCTTCGAGCTCGCTGAAGCGACTGCTCCCCTCCGGCGGGATGTCTTTGGGCTCTTTATCTTCTGCTGTCACGGCGGACCTCCCGGGCGAGGCGATAAAGTTCGAGATAGCGATGGGCGGCCACTTGCCAGGTAAACTCCTGTTTCATGGCGTAGCGCATCATCCCCTGCCACGACGCTTTTGTGGCGAAAACCTGCAGGGCTCTGGCGAGGCAATCAAGGAGTGCCGGGGCGGTATAAGGGCCGAAACTGAAACCGTTGGCGTGCGCGACATTCTGCTGCGGATCGATGATGGTATCAGCGAGACCGCCGGTACTGCGGACAACCGGCAGGGTGCCGTAGCGCAGGGCGATGAGTTGACTGAGACCGCACGGTTCATAAAGACTCGGCATCAGGAAAAGATCGCCACCGGCGTAAAAACGCCGGGAAAGATCCTCATTAAAACCGGTGGTCAAAGCAAAACGCCCCCGATGTTTGCGGGCGCGGGTCGCAAAACGCTCTTCCAGCTCACGATTACCACTGCCAAGGAGGGCGAACTGAACCGGCAGAGCCATCAACTCATCCCAGGCCTCCTCGATGAGTTCAAAACCCTTTTGACGATCGAGGCGGGAGACCATGACGATCAAGGGGATCTCCGCCTCCGCCTTGAGTCCGAGTTCCTGCTGCAGGGCACGCTTGCAGGCGGCCTTACCGGCAAGATCCTGCACGGAAAAGGGGTGTGCGGGGAGGAGTTGCGGATCCCAATCGTCGGGATCCAGGCCGTTGAGAACCCCGAAGAGGCGATTGTGTCGGGCCCGGAGGATACCATCAAAGCCGTGGCCGTATTCCGGGGTCTGAATCTCGCGACAGTAGCTGTCGGAGACCGTGGTGACGACATCAGAGAAGACCACTCCGCCTTTGAGCAGAGCAATGGCACCGTAAAACTCCAGGGCGTCGATACGGTTGAGCTCCGCAGGGAGGCCGAACAGTTTCAGCAGCGTCGGCGGAAAGTGTCCCTGATAACCGAGATTGTGGATGGTAAAGAGGGTGCCGGTGGCGGCGAAGAAGGGATCGGCACGATAAACGGTGTGCAAAAAGACCGGGAGGAGTCCGCACTGCCAGTCGTTGCCGTGAATGGCGTCAGGCACAAAATCGAGCCACTTGCAGAGTTCCAGTGCCGCATGACAAAAGAAGCCGAAGCGTTCGTCGTTGTCGGGGAAATCACCAGCCGTGGAACCGTAGAGACCTTCACGATTGAAGTAGCCGGGGTGATCGACGAGGTAGACGGGAACCCCGGCGATCTCCCCCTGCCAAACGTCCGCCTGTTCGATAAAGCCGCCGACCGGCACCTGAACGCTGATACCGGTGACAGCAAAGGGAAAGCGCGACAGCACCCCCCGGTAAGCCGGCATGACAATACGCACATCGTGACCGAGCTTGCGCAAAGCTTTGGGGAGGGCGCCAGCGACATCAGCCAGGCCGCCGGTCTTGGCAAAGGGGGCCACTTCGGAAGAAACAAACAGGATTTTCACGGCCGCCACCTTACTCAAAGTCACAGAACTTTTCCACCTGATACGCGTTCAACTCCGCCTTCTTCGCCAACGCCGCGATTTCGCTACGCAGAACCGCCACCCGGACCTTGCGCCGCTCTTTTGCCACTCCCCCGGTCAGTTCGAAGACAAGGATCTCCTCCAGGCGCTGCAGCAGCGTTGTCAACGCGCCCTGATCGACATAGCTCTTCCCTTCCCAGGCATGCCAGTTGAGGGCGGCGCGCAACGACGGCTCGGCGCAGAGATGAGGAAGAAGTTCTGCCAGTGACAGATCAGCCAACTCAGCGCGGTGGCGCCACAGTGCCCGGTAAAGGGCCGAAGCTGTGGAATCACCGAGGATTTCGCCGACGACGCGATCGAGTCCTTTGGCAGCAAAGATCGCGGGGAGGTCGTCCCCGGCATTCGCCTGGCGCAGCAGCGCCCAGACAAGCAGAGACAAGGAGCTTGCCGTTGCTTCGACAAGTTGACACTGAGGCGTCGTCAGGGGAAGGGGTTTTTGGCCAAAGAGCAGGAAGAAGTCGGCAAGAGCACTCTCTACAGCCCCGACCGCCTCTGTCGGCTTTTTACCGGTGCATGCGGTGATGGCGCGCCGCCCTTCCTCCGAAAGGAGGCGACACAGGGCGGCTTGCTCGGGAGCAAAGCGGAGATCGATGAGTTCGCGGTCGAGTTGCGCTACCGGCTGCCCCCCGAGGCGGGTGCAGAGGACATCAAGGTGCTCGTCCCAAGCCAGCGCTTGCCAATCGACAAAGACATGGACACCGTAGGAACCGAGGGCCAGCGAGAAGTTGTTGCCGAAGAAATCCTCGTGACGGCGCAGATATTCCAGGTCGCTGGTCGCGTCGCGAAAACGCCAGAAGGGGGCATCGTGCTCGCCCAGACCAAGGCCGTCATAGAGTTGCGGAGCGATCAGGCCTTCGCCCTCGCCTTCCTTGATGCGCTTGCCGGTACTGGTGCCGATCACTCCGGTGATCTCACCGTGGGAATTATGAACAATCACCAGCGCCCGCTCTCCGCCCTTGCGGTTGCTGTAGACAAAGACGTTATCGTTGACAGCCCCATTGCAAAGGAAATCGTAAAGGTAAAAAGCATCGGCACCGCTGAAGAGGGGGCGACGGCGCAGCAGCGGGAAGATGGTCCGTTCATGATAGGAAATAAACCCGGTATCCGGTATCTCCTGAAAACGGGCGCGGCGGTACTCCATGCCGTATTTCTCTTCAAAGCCGTCAATCTGGCCATGCCCGAACATCGGCAGGCCGGGCATGGTGGCGAGGAGGGTGGCAACGGCAAAGTATTTATCCCCTTTGCCGAACTGGGCCACGGCCGTCTCTTCATCCGGATTATTCATGAAGTTGACAAAACGCTGCAGGATGCCGCTGTCGAATTCGAGGATCTGGCGGATGACGCCGCGGTACTTGCCGTTCTCTTCGCGCTTGAGCATGTTCATGAAGGCGCTGTTGTAGACGCGATGCATGCCGAGGGTACGGACAAAGTAGCCCTCCATCAGCCAGAAAGCTTCGGCGAGAAGGAGCGTATCCGGCACCTCGGCGGCAACACGATCGACAACCTGCCGCCAGAACTCCACCGGAAAGAGGCGTTCGAATTCTTCGCGGGACAAGGTGTGCTCGGCCCGGCTCGGCACCCCGGCGGCACCGGGAAGGGGGAACCAGAGGCGCTCGAAATGCTTCTTCGCCAGAGTCATCGCCGCATCGAAACGGATAATCTTGAAACGGCGAGCGACAGCAAGGATGGTGCAGATCATCGCTTCGCGCACATCTTCGCGCAGGAAGTTAAGTTGGGCCGTGTCGTTCCAGGGGAGATGGGTGCCGTCGTTGCCGTGGTAGATGTAACGGGTCCGGCCGTTCTGCACATGCTTGAAGACCACCGCCGCGTCCGTATGATTCCAGTAACCGTCGTCGATATAGAGTTCGAGCCCATCGGTCGTCGCCAGATTCGGACCACTGAAGGAGTAGGCCGGATACGGGGGATAATCAACCTGAATAAACCAATCGGGCTGTTCTTTGCTCCACAGGGAATCGATGCCGGTATGATTGGGGACAACGTCGCAGGCGAGGCGGAGACCGCGCTGCCGGCAGCGCTGGGTGAGACGTTCAAGAGCTTCTTCGCCACCGAGATCAGCGGCCACGACATAATCGTAAAGGGAATAGGCCGAAGCGACGGCGTCATGATTCCCCATCCGCTGCTTGATGATCGCCGAGGCGGTGGAGCGCTCCCACAGGCCGATCAGCCACAGGGAGGTAAAACCGCGCCGCGCCAGGATCTCCAGCTCTTCATCGGGAATTTCATCGAGCCGCGTGATCGAGCGCTGATAAAGACGGGAGAGTTGATCGAGCCAGACGTAGACGGTTTTGGCGATGAGGACAACATGGGGCATCCAGTCGCTGTCCGCGGAGAAGCGTTCGGCCTCTTCGGCGTCATGGCGGCTGAAGCTCGGCGCAACACTCGGACCGGGACCGCCGCCACGCACCGCCTCTTCTTCCGCCACCAGGGCAAAGGCCAGGGTGATTTCGTCGAGAAATTCCGGGGGGAGGAGATCAGCCCAATTGGCGCCGACATAGCGCAGTTGCCCGGCCAAGGAGTCCGGCGCCGCCAACAGCGGTTCAAGGAGGAGTTGCAGCAGGGTCTTCTGTCCCCCGGCTCGCTCCACCGGCGGCAATAACTGACGATCGATCCGTTGCACGGTTTGCCGCCACGGTACCGCAGCATCGAGATCGACGGGATCAAAGAGGGGGAGGAGCGGCCTGGCGGCAGCGTTCTGACTCTGCGCGGCGAGAATAAAGAGTTCGGCAGCAACTTCAACCGGCGCGACAGGCCCCTCTGCAGCGGGGCGGCCAGGCGGGTAAAGACGGAGAAAGGCCGTTGCCGTGGCGGTAAAATCGTCGTCTGGCACGGGGGCTGCGAGGGCTGCGAGGGAACGCACGGCAATAAGGCGGAAGGCGCGGCTGAGTTGGGCAAAGAGGTTGACATGCGCCCCGCCCGGCGCGGCTGCGGAGAAGCTTGACTGCATCGCCGCCGCGATCTGGCGCAGGGCAAAACGTTCCTTGCCAGGAGGGGGGGCCAATTGTGACGGGGCAAGTTGTAGCCGCTGGCAGGCAGCGGCGCTGGTTTGCAGGGCCAGCGGAAAGTAGGGGCGCATCGTCATAGATTCATCACAATCCTGATTTATTGTCGTCGACCAGCGGTTTTTAATACTGCTTCATTCGCGCCAGGAGTGCAAGTATCAGTCGCGGCGCAACTCCTGCTGCCAGGCTTCGACTTTACGGCAATAGTCATCAAGCAGGCGCTTTGCCCGCTCTGAATCATCCGCTTCCGCGACGACATGGACCAGTGAGCGATACTGATCCGGAAGAACCAACACCCAGGCATCATCGAGGTAAACTTTGACGCCATCGATAAAGGAGACATCAAGATCGACCGAGTCCTCACTCATCTTGCGCATAATCCCCCCCTTCAGATCAAAAGAACAGGGGAGCTGCGCCCGGCAATAGGTGCGTTGCGACAGTTCACTGCGCAGCTGCCCGAGCTTAAGACCGGTACGGGTGAGCATCTCCAGGGTCTTGACGACCGTAAAGAGTGCATCAAAGTTGGGCTGGAAGACCGGAAAGGCGATACGGCCATCGAGGGCGGCGGCCATGCACACCTGTTTCTCCTTGGCCGCCTCGACCAGGGCGCGGCCGTCCTCTTTCACTCGCTTGACCTTCAATCCTTCCCCCTTTGCCGCCAACTCCACCGCCGAAGGGGCGGCGACAGGGACGACGAGGATCCCCTGTTTTTTGGCACGGCAGGTCAGGGAGACCAGGGTCATCAGGGCCTCAAGCTCACTGAGAACAAAACCGGTTTCGTCGACCATACGGATCCGTTCGCCCGAGGGTCCCATCCAGAAACCGGCGACCGCCTCCAGGGTGACGACGATGCGCGACAGTTGATCGATCGCCCGCTCGGTCTGGTCGGCAGTCTTGCCGGTATAAGCTTCGACCATGTGGGCATTGAGTTCGATGACTTCACAACCGATTTCACTCAACAGGGCAGGGAGAACGGCACCGGCCGGAGAGTGATTAAGATCGATGACGACCTTGGGGGCAGCGCGGCGGAGGAGGTCGCGGTCGATGGCCCGCAGGAAACCTTCATGATAAAAATCGTAGATGCGCGGGAGTTCGTGAATCGCTCCGGGTTCGGTGTAATGGACGCGACGGAAGTTCTCCTTGAAAAAGACCCGCTCGATCGCTTTTGCCGAATTCACCGAGATCTCGACGCCATCGGCATCGTAAAAGATAATCTCGGTGATGGCGGGATCATCCATGGCCTGGCGAAAATGGACACCGCCGACCTCACCGAAGGTGGTGAGCTTGTAGCGCAGCACCGGCAGGGAGATCATCTTGACATCGCGCACATTGACCCCGCTGGAAAGGACGCCGCCGAGGAAGGCACGTTTGAGCATGCGCGAAGCGTGAATCGGATCGCGACCGGCAAGAATAAAGGAATCCTTGGGCAGGGTGGAACCGTAGGCAGCACCGAGCTTGGCGGCAAACTCGGGGGTGAGTTCGACATTGGTCAGGCCGCGCACCATCGCCCCCTCGAAGAGACTCTTGCGCCACTTCTCCCCCCAGATAAGATTGGTGGTAACGATCGCCCCTCCTTCCACCTCTTTACGCGGCCAGATCTTGACATCCTTCTTGATCAGCGCCTGCGCGCCGACAATCGTCTCGGCGCCGATGATCGCTCCCTCTTCGATGATGACCTCTTCACCTAGTCGGACACTGTGACAAAGGACCGCGCCCTGTACCCGGCTCCCCTTTTTGAGGTGGACGTTGTCCCAAAGGACCGCGCCATCAAGCTCAACCCCTTCTTCGATCGAACAGTTACGGCCGATAATACTGTTTTTGAGGTGAGCACCGGCATGAATCTGGCTGTTCTCGCCGATCACCACCATCCCTTCAAGGATGGCGTTGCGGCTCTGCGCTTCATGACCGAGATAGATCTGGCTCCCCGGCGGTGCCTGCTCATCAATCTTGACGTTGATACGCCCGGCACAGATGTCATGACTGGCTTCGAGGTACGCCTCAGTATTGCCGATATCCGCCCAATAACCGCTGAGAGTGCAGCCAAAGAGGGGTGATTGTTCTTCGAGCATGCGCGGGAAGATATCCTTTGACCAGTCGAGGTTGGCATGGTCGTCGATCAGATCGAGGACGGCCGGCTCCAGAACATAAATACCGGTGTTGATGGTGTCGGAGAAGACTTCGCCCCACCCCGGCTTTTCGAGAAATTTGTTGATCCGCCCTTCCTTGTTGGTGATGACGACCCCGAACTGCAAGGGATCTTTCACCGACGTCAGGGTGATCGTTGCCAGCGCCTGCTTTTCCCGATGGAAAGCGATGGCCCGCGACAGGTCAAAATCGGTGAGGAGGTCACCGCTGATAATCAGAAAAGTATCGTCGAGATATTTGGCTGCCGCCTTGACCGCCCCGGCGGTGCCGAAGTCTTCCAGAGGGGTGACATAGGTAATCCGCACGCCGAATTCGCTGCCATCACCGAAGAAACGCTTGATGGTCATCGGCTGATGGTAAAGGAGGAAGATCAGCTCGGTGATGCCGTGTTTTTTTAAAAGGTCGACGATATGGAGCATGATCGGCCGGTTGACCAGCGGGATCATCGGCTTGGGAAGATCGATGGTCAAAGGCTGAATACGGGTTCCGAATCCTCCTGCCATTATCACTGCTTTCATAACGCCTCCGTAGAAGAAAAAATTATGAATTCATCCTTCATAATTGTTTTTACTGTTTGTTCTTCGCCAGGACCCGGGCCACTTCCGACTTCAATTCAGAGAAATCGGAACTCTTGACCACATAGCCATCGGCGATCCACGACGAAAAATCGTCCTTGTAACTGCTGTAGGCGGTGCAAAGGATCACCGGCAGAGGCGAGCGTTCGCTGGCCAGTCGCTGCAACAGCTGCAAACCACTCTCGCCCGGCATCTGCACATCAAGAATCATCAGATCGAAGCTCGATTGTGCCAACGCTTCCTCGGCCTCGGCCACCGAAGCCGCCGTCTCCACCTGATAGCCTTCGTCTTCGAGTTCGGCGGCAAAGAGGTGGCGGATGTCCCGTTCATCGTCAACCAGCAACAGTTTAGCCATGATTGTTCTCCTTGTTGTCGGGGAGGATAACTGTATAGGTTGCGCCGCCATCCGGACGCTCCTCTCGTACAATTTGTCCCCCTTGCTGCTTCAACATCCGCATCACCAGGGCAAGCTCTATATCGCGGGGCTGACTTTTACCGGCCTCCCCTTCTTCATCATCTAAAATTGTCTTCCCGCCAAACGAGAAACTCACGGAGATCTCCGCTTCCCCCCGGCTCAGCTCAATCTTAAGAGCTCCTCCCTCCGGCAACGCGCCGATGCAGCGATCAATAATAATCTTCAAACAGTAACTGACCTTTTTGAGATCAAAGAGCGCAATAACTTCGTTCTCGGGCGGCTCGAATGAGCAGGTAATCCCCCGGACTTTCATCTTCGCCGCATGAAGGAGCAGCGCCGCGGTAATCGTCTTGCCGAGATTCCAGCGATCGTGCGGCGGGTGTTGACTGTCGGTTTCCGCCAAAAGATGGCTGGTCGTTTCGCCGATGAGCTCGCTCTGACGGAGAATGACTTCGATCCCCTGCCGCTGTTCGGTGCTGAGCTCCCCCTTGAGGAGACGGCGGGCATAACCACCGATAATCGTCAAGGGATTACGAATGCGGTGGGCGATATCGGCCGACATCTCGCCGATCAGCGCCAGTTTCTCCATGCGGACAATGACTTCCTGCTGGGCGCTGAGTCGCTGGTGCGCTTCGGTCAGTTTGCTCAGCTCCTGACGGAGTCGTTCGTAGAGAGCAGCCCGCTCAATGGCGTAAGAGACCGGCAGAGCAAAGGTTTCGAGACGGTGCAGGTCATTCTCACTGATCGGCGCCCGGGTGACGATATTGTCGGCAAGGAGGATGCCGATGCGCCGGTCGCCGCTCAGCAGGGGGACGAGGACCAGTTCACTGGTACCAAGAAGTTCGACCTGCCGCGGATCAAGCCCCGGCTCATTCCAGGGCTGGGAGATATGCACCGACTGACGACTTTCCAATGTTGAGACAAAGAGGTGATCATGACGGTTCAAGGGGATGGAGAGGCCATCAAGGAGATCGCGAAAACGCGCCTGTTCAGCTGTCAACTTTTCGGCCAGAAAACGCCGCGCCATCTCTTCGAGCGATTCGTCCCGCTCAGCAATCTCGTTCCAGATCTGCCACCCCTCAGCTGCGGTGCGCGGCCCGACGGCGAGGTAACCGTTCAATTGCTCGCGAGCCTCGTCGACAAGGAGAAGGACGGCTCGATTCAATCCATACCCTTTGCCGGCGGTAATCGCCGTCAAGGCCATAACGATAACTTCATCGCGGCCCACGGAGCCCTGAAGAAAAATCCCGACATCTCGCAGGAATTCAAACTCCCGATCATTAACCTCAAGGCGATAGTTGAGTTCTTCAAGACGATGCTGGGCATATAACAGGGCGGTGGCGAGGGACGGGACCGTCCCCTCCTCCGTCCCCTGGGCGAGATCGCGCACGTTCCGCCAGAAGTCAGGACAGTCGAAACAGCGATCAAAGACCAACGCATCATCCCCCCCGATCGGCGGGTGGGGACAGTGCAGCGGATCGCTGCAAAAAAGGGCTGTCGAAAAATTATTCACTGATTAATAATCCGAAATCAAAGGGGAAAGAGCAGAGCGATGAGCGTTGCGCAAAAGTATAACACGATCTTTTTAATTGCCAAGAAAAAGAGAACTTAATCTTTTGGCGGATTTGCCCTCTCGTCCCTTTCCGTGGCATAGTTCCGCCATGGAAGCGAAGCGTTATCATCTCTATTCGAATCGACTCAAAGAGCAATTCGGCCGGCGGGTGCACAAGATCTCCGTCGATGCCGGTTTCGGCTGCCCACATCGCGACGGCGGACGGGAACAGGGCGGCTGCATCTTTTGCGACCCCACCGGTTCAGGATCGGTCGGACTCGACCACCGCCTCAGTGTCGCCGCCCAACTGCAGGCGGGCAAAGAGATCATGCAGCGCAAGTACAAGGCCGAGCAGTTCATCGCCTATTTTCAACCCTTCTCCAACACCTACGCACCGGTCGAAGAGTTGCGCCGTCTCTACGACGAAGCCCTCAGCGTCGATGGCGTTGTTGGTCTCGCCATCGGCACCCGCCCGGATTGCCTCCCAAATGACGTCCTCGACCTTCTCGGCGATTACGCCCGGCGCACCGATCTCTGGCTGGAGATCGGCGTGCAATCCAGCCACGACGCCACCTTGCAACGACTGCGGCGCGGCCACGATTATGGCTGCTTCCTTGACGCCCTGGCGCGGGCACGGCAGCGTGGTCTGCGCGTCTGCGCCCACCTTATCCTTGGCCTCCCCGGCGAAAGTCACGCTGACATCCTCGCCACCACCAAGGAAATGGCGCGCCTTTGCCTCGACGGGGTCAAGCTCCACCTCCTCCATATCCTCAGCGGCACCGAACTCGGCGCTGCCTACCAGCGCGGCGAGATCTCCGTCCTTGATCAGGAGAGTTACGTCACTCTCGCCTGCGATGTTCTCGAACATCTCCACCCGGCAACGGTGATCCAGCGTCTCACCGGCGACGGCCCCCGCGACCGCCTCCTCGCCCCGCTGTGGTCGCTGAAAAAATGGGAAGTCCTCAACGCCATCGATGCCGAGATGGCACGCCGCGGCACGCGGCAGGGGGAGCGCTGCCGCCGATGAACCTGCACGCCAGCGACGCCATCATCCTTCACCATCGCGACTACGGCGAGAGTGACCGCATCGTCACCTTCCTCACCCCGGAGGACGGAATCTGCAAAGGTTTCGCCCGCAACGCCCGCGCCAGTCGCAAACGCTTCGGCCCGGCCCTTGAATCCTTCGCCCAGGTCCGTCTCCATTACAGCGCCCCCAAGGGGGGAGAATTTCTCAGCCTGCGCGACGCCGAACTGATCGACCTGCGCGTCGGCCTGCGCAGCGATCTGCAACGCCTCGCCCTCGCCGCTTACGGCTGCGAACTGGTCGAAGCCCTCGGCGGCGGCCACGGCCACCCCGAGATCTTTGCCCTCCTCGCCGCCTATCTCGACCACCTTTCCAGCGCCGGCGCCACGCCGGAAGCGCGCCTGCTCCTCGAAGTCCGTCTCCTCTTCCACTCCGGTTACGCTCCCCACCTCCTCCACTGCGCCGCCTGCTTCGGCCCCCTCCCCTACACCTTCTCATTCAGTGCTGAAATGGGTGGCAGCCTCTGCCCGGCCTGCGCCCCGCCGGGGCTGATCCCCGTCTCTCTCGGCACCATCGGCACCCTCTCCCGCCTCGCCCGCACCCCGATCGAAGCTTTTAGCGGCTTCCATTTTGGTGAACGGACCTTGAACGAAGGAGGAAAGATTCTCCGTGATGCGCTAAACCAGCATTTGACCAGGCCGCTGAAGTCACTAACCTTTTTGGAAGAGATGCAGGCGTAATAATCTAATTTCTTTGTTGCTAGAGATTAATAATAATGTAAAATATGATTATCATATTTTACAGGAGCTGCTATGCGCGTAGCCATTAGTTCAACCGAGGCGGTCCGAAATTTTTCAGAACTCCTCAACAACATCAAATACCGTGGTGATCGCTATACCGTCATTCGTGGCGGCAAGCCGGCCGCCGCCCTGGTTCCGGTAGAGCCGGCCAGTGCTGGTGCGACCTTGGCTGACCTGCGCCAGATCTTACAAACTCTCCCCCATCTCGACAGCAACGACACAGCTTTTGCAGCCGATGTCATAGCGGCGGAAAATGCACAGCCGGCGATGCCCGAGGCACTACCATGGGAGTAATCCTTGACTCCTCCGAGATCATCGCCCTGGAAAGAAATCGCGGAATGGTCGAGAATCTCGTGGCTGGTCGCGAAGACGAACCCTTCGGCATCAGCGTTGTCACTGTCGCTGAGCTTCTTCATGGCGTCGAACGCGCTGACTCCGAAATCCGCAGGATCCGCCGGCAGGCTTTTGTTGAAAAGGTGATAGAACTGTTCCCTGTGTACCCCTTTGATAACAGTGTTGCGCGCATCTACGCGAGAATATGGGCCTCGCTCATACAGCGCGGCTTTACGGTTGGTGCGCACGACTTAATCATTGCCGCGACGGCTATTTCTCTCGATTATACAGTCATTACTGCGAACCGGCGTGATTTCGAAAAAATTGAAGGATTGCGACTGGAAGTGCGACAGGAGAAGTGAGTCTCGGAAGGACTTAAGGGAGTTTCAATACGACAGACCTTCAGGAGAATCTACCAATGAATCATCCCATGCGCCGCCCGGAACGCGGCATCAGTGAAAGTGAAGCCCGGCAACTCCTGGAAGAGAGCGAATACGGCATCCTCTCTACCTGCGGAGCCGACGGTCAGCCGTACGGCCTCCCCCTCAGTTATTGTGTCATCGACAATGCCATTTACTTTCACTGCGCCCAGGCCGGGCACAAGATCGAAAATCTTGCCGCCGACAGCCGGGTCTCCTTCTGCGTGGTCGGGAAGACCGAGGTGCTGCCGGAAAGCTTCTCCACCCGCTACGAAAGCGTCATCGTCTTTGGCCGGGCTGTCGAGGTCCTGGACGCAGAGAAGCAGCAGGCCCTCGAAGGGCTGCTGCGGAAATATTCCGCCCCCTTCCTTGCCGAGGGGCTGGCCTATGTTGCCGCCAAGTGGGAGAAGACCAAGGTTATTCGTATCGATATCGACCAGATCAGCGGCAAGGCGCGGCGCATCTGAACGCCAATCGCAAGAGAAAGCAGGGCTGAACCATGCAGACCGGAAACCTCTTTGCCGATGCTCTCCCTCCTTTGGAAGGCGAGCGCTTCGAAATGATCCTGAAGCACAGGAATCTCGTCGTTGAGCGGATTGTGAGTTCTGCGGCGATGGTGCCGTGCGAGTATGTGCAGCCCCAGGATGAATGGGTAGTGCTTGTCCAGGGGGAAGCCACCCTTCAGGTTGCGGGCGAGACAATAGCTCTCAAGGCAGGCGATCACCTCTTCCTGCCGGCGGGGGTGCCGCATAGTGTGCAGCGGGTTTCCGAGGGGGCGATCTGGCTGGCGGTCCATCTTTATCCAGAGGATAAGAGCGATGCCGCGTATATCGAACGCCAAGGGAAGGTCGTGGTTCTTCGCCCCAAACGGCAGGGCCGGGAGAGCTTCTTCGCCAATGCGTCCCCGGTGCCGGGCGACTTTCTTGCTGATCGGACCGATCTGCCTCTGCAAAAGCGGGAACTCTTCTGATGTTCAAGGTGTAGCGAGGGGGATTATCGACTAAGTCGGCGGATCAAGGAGTTGTGCGGTCAACAGACGGCTGCCATGCACGACCGTTATTACAAAGACGGTATCGCTCTGCTCTTCATAACGATAGATGCAGCGATAAGCACCGTTGATGACTTCACGATGTGGGCGTTGCGGAAATTCCGGCAAGTGACGGCCGGCTTCGGGGAAGGTTCTGAGGTGTTCGACCGACTTGTACAGTCTCTCTACCTGGATGCGGGCGTACCACGGGGAGTCGGCAGCAATATAATCGTAAATCAGCTCAAGGTCACCAACCGCCTTGAGCGTCCACTTCAGCCCTGCCATCGGCGGGCAAGTCTTTCCATGGCTTCGTCGTGGGAGACGACGCGGCCCTCGCGCAAATCCTTCTCGCCGGCTTCGATCTTTTCGAGCAGATAGAGGCGATACATGACCTCTTCGGAGTCAACGGTTTCGGGGAGAGAGGTGAGGCAGGATTCGATAGCTGAGCGGGCCATGAGCATGAGGGACTCCTTCTGTTTTTGCTGTGGTAACCTTAACATGGCGATCGAGGGCGGTCAAACACGCAGACGCTAACGCCAACCAATGTAAGCGGGGGAAAAAGGGGCGGCAAGATTTCCTTTGACAGCGGATGAAAATTTGATAAGAATCGATGGGCATGGGGGACGCAGTTGATTTGTTGATTTGGAAATAACCCCTTGTATGATTGGACATCATGCCACGAGCCGCACGCCTTGACATCCCCGGAGTCCTCCAACACGTCATCTTCAGAGGAGTTGAACGTCGGGATATCTTCCTCAATGACACTGACCGGCGGTCATTTATGGAGCGCTTTTCCGCCTTGTTGACTCAGACAGGGACGGAATGCCTGGCCTGGTCGCTGATGAGCAATCATGCTCATCTTCTCTTGCGTCCGACAAAAGACACTCTGGGACATTTCATGCGGCGGCTTTTGACCGGCCATGCTGTCTCATTCAACCTGCGCCATCACCGCACCGGCCACCTTTTCCAAAACCGCTATAAATCTATCATCTGCGAGGAAAATCCCTATCTCCTTGAACTGGTTCGCTACATTCACCTCAACCCGTTGCGCGCCGGACTGGTGCAAGACCTGACGGACCTGGACGTTTATCCCTGGTGCGGGCATGCGGTATTGATGGGGCGGCGGGAGATGGCACAACAGAATGTTGCGGAAGTCCTTGCCTATTTCGGGAAGGAGACAAGGACGGCTCGGGAAAGATATCGCTCCTTTGTTGCTGACGGTATCTCCCTGGGGAAGAGAGATGAACTTGTGGGGGGCGGGCTGAAACGAGCGTTGAAGCTGACCGGTGACGAGGTCGTCACCGCTTACGACGACAGGATTCTCGGCGGAGCCGATTTTGTCGAAGAGTTGCGACAGGAAAAGGAGATTGCAGCGAGACTCGGTACTCTCCTGCCGCTGCCGGAGCTGATAAAACGCGTGGCCGACTTTGCCGGGGTTGACGCAAAGGGGTTGTCGCAGCGAGGGAGAAACCCTCTGGTCGTCGATACGAAGAGCATCATCTGTTTTCTGGCTGCGCGAAAGATCGGTTACAGCGGTGAGATCATCGCCAGAGCATTGGGGCTCACACGTTCCGGAGTTTGCCGCAGCGCATCACGCGGGGAAGTCATGATCCGGGAGAATCCCGATAAATGGGGTAAAGTCGAAGAGTTAGTCAACTAATCAACTGCGTCCCCCATAAGATTACTGACCATAATTTTAAACCTAAGACGGCTGAAGCTCCTTATGTTGCAAGGGTAGACGGTAAAGCAATGGACAAAACTAACATAGAAAAATTTAAGGAGCATTTTGAGAGTAACTTTTCTTTTGTCCTCTGGTTGAACTTTAAATTTCTCGAAGACTTTCTGGGTCAGAATTCTGATGAGTTTATTGAGTTCCTTCATGGGAAAACTATGCCTTGAAAACCGGATTGATAAATCTGCTCTTATGGGTCTAGCCCTCGACACAAAACATGTGTAAACCATGAGCAAAATAAATGTCCAACAAGGCTTACGACCTGCCCAAAGAACCGGCAGGTCAAAGCCATGCCCGTTGATTGAGACAGATTCAGTGATAAAATAAAAAGAAACCATTAACACAAAGGAGAAACGAGCATGCGAATAGCCAAAGACGATGTGGACGTAAAGATGGAGATTCCTGGTGCCGTGATCCGTCAACAAACAGATTTTGGCGACGCAACAGGATTAGGCAAGATCAGCGGCGAGTTCTTCAGCCTCTCGGCGGGAGTCGACACCACCCCGCTATTTCAGGGACTAGAAGGCAATATGTGTCAGTGCCCACACTGGGGATTCGTCTTGCGAGGCCAACTCACCACGACCGACGCGAATGGCGCACAGGAGATGGTCAATGCGAATGATCTTTTTTACTGGCCACCCGGGCACAATGTAAAGGTCAATTCAGACGCGGAAATCATCATGTTCAGCCCTCAGCGCGAGCACAGCCATGTCATCAACCACATGATTGAGAAGGTGAAAAGTTAAGCTTGGTGCCAAGAGTATGCGTCGCTCTCTTCCCTATTGAGTAACAGCGACTACGCGATGTCTAAAGAGGGGAATTGAGATGTCAACGCTCAATTCCCCTTTTATTAAACAAGAGTTATTATCAACCATCGGCACGACCAGCCTAAAAGCAGACTGGTCAGCCTCAGCCCCGTTGGACAAGACGAGAATAATGTAATGTATCAATAAGGTGAAACCGCCACAACACGGACACATACAGAGGCTGAAACTTTATGCCGGCATACCTAGTAGGAGGTGTCTGCAATGAACTATCGTGAAATATGGCATGAAATCATAATCAATGCTTCCCCAGGTGAGCTTTATGATGCGCTGACCGATGTGAGAAAGCTTGCACATTGGTGGACCACCGATACGCGGGGGGAATCCTCCGAAGGCAAGAAATTGGAATTCTGGTTTTACGGGAAATTTTTAAAGGAGATGGTTGTAACGACTCTGAAGGTAGATGAACTAGTGCGGTGGCGCGCAACTGAGCGGAGCGATCCGGAATGGGTCAACACCGAAATTGAATGGAAAATCATTCGCGAAGGCGAGAAAACGCTACTTCACCTTCGCCACTCAAAATGGTGCAAGGATGCCAAATTCTTTCCTCGAACCTCGATGCACTGGGCCCTTTTCCTGCTGAGCCTCAAGGAATTTGTCGAAACTGGGAAAGGTCGCCCGCATCCTTACGACATACCGGTGGGGTTATAAAGACAACAGAGGCGGGGGCAGCCAGTTGACACCAGACAAAAGTGAATAATCGAAGCGAATAAAACTTCCAACCAGCCGATTGGACGCCGCCAGCCCGAAAAGGCCAGGCTTGCGGGTCAACCGGGCACCCCGTTATCAAAGCAACAAGGGCGACCCGATGAGTCGCCCTTCTCTGAATGATCAACAAATAACTTTCGAGAAACCAGCATGACAAAATTCACACTCGATGCTCTGGGCTGGAACGAATGGTTTGCATCGCAAACCGGTCTTTGTAGCACGGATAACGTCATGGCCCGTGTTGCTGCGGTTGATCGCGACCAGCTTCTTTTAGTCGGTGAGCACGGTTTCTTCCGCGCGAAACTCTCCGGAAAGTACCTGCATGAATCAGAGGGCTCGATGCAACGCCCCTGCGTCGGCGACTGGGTTTGCGTGGAGAAATCTGCCCAGGATCTGTTCGGAATAGTGCATGGCGTGCTTGAGCGGCAAACGGATCTTCGTCGCAAAGCGGCTGGTGATTCCGTCGAATACCAGATGATTGCGGCCAATGTCGACTTTGTCGTCGTCGTCCAGTCCTGCCACTTCGACTTCAACCTCAAGAGGCTGGAACGCTATCTGGTTATGGTCAAGGATGGCGGCGCGACCCCGCTTATCCTGCTGACCAAGATTGATCTGGTCACCCCCGATGCTTTGGCGGTCCAGCTGGAGAAGATCAGGAGCGCGGGTATTTCCGAATCCATTGTGACGTTGAGTAATGTCACGAACGAGGGCGTCGATAGCCTGAAGAGTGTCCTTGATCCCGGTAAGACCTATTGTTTTGTCGGGTCATCCGGCGTCGGCAAGAGCACCCTTATCAATGCCCTGGTCGGTCGTGATGTCCTTGAGACCAAGGATGTCAGCGGAACGGGCGAAGGGCGACATACCACTGTCAGGAGGGAGCTCATCCTTCTTGAAAATGGCGCGATGGTCATCGACAACCCCGGTATGCGGGAGTTCGGTCTATTGGGGGCGGAAGGCGGAATCGAAGCCAGTTACGCTGACATCCTGACGCTGGCGACGCAGTGCCACTTCCGGGATTGCACCCATAGCAACGAACGAGGCTGCGCGGTGCAGGCTGCATTGGAGCGCGGGAGAATCAGCGCCGACCACTACGAGAACTTTGTCAAGTTAAGGCGAGAGTCTGAACATTACCAACAGTCGTATGCCGAGAAGCGAAAAAAGGACAAGGACTTCGGTCGCTTCATTAAATCAGTCAAGAAAGAGCTTAAAGACAGGTAGTGCCCCGAACGCCCGCAAAAGGAGAAGGCAAAATGCCCTACGTCAATATCAAGATCACCCGCGAAGGTGCAACCACAGAACAGAAAGCCGCCCTGATTAAAGGGGCGACCCAACTCCTGGTCGATGTGCTCGGAAAGAATCCGGCGACAACGGTTGTGGTGATCGATGAGGTCGATACCGACAACTGGGGGATCGGCGGCGAGTCCGTCACTGTACGCCGCCAGGCGATGAGATAGGAGCCTGCACACGGATTTAACGGATGCGACTGCTGGAATAATGCCGTCGCCGAGTGTTTTTCCACACCCTCAAAACTGAACTGGTTCATCACTGCAATTTTCAGACTCGCGAGGACGCCAGGGCTGCAATATTCGAGTACATCGAAGTTTTTTACAATCGTCACCGGCTCCATTCTGCTTACGGCTATGACGCTCCGTTTGTCTTTGAAGCCATGAAGGAAGCTGCTTAATCTTGTGTCCGAAAAACTGTTGACACTTCAACCGGCGATCTTTGGGACAGAACGACAACAGGGGCACTGAGGGGGGGGCTGAAGAGGTTCGTAGAACTTTATACATTATCGGCTGAAGTGCCCTTAATTCAGAACGAAATACCTTTCGGCAAAAACTGGTCTGTCAGGACACGTGCTTCCTTATCCCAATCTTGATCCGTAGTAAAAAATGGCAGCAGCCATGATGGCTGGATTCCCAGGGGCCGCAACTTTTCTTCAAGAATTTTGGAATTTTCTTTTACTTCCCAAAGGGAAGGAAGGTCACTCTGCTTGGCGATTATAATTCTAACATTTTGAAAGAGCTTCTTTAAATTGTAAAAATCACCATAGACTGACTCGTATGTTACCGATTCGTTATCGTAGCGATCGTTAAAATGAGAAAAGGTATTTGCGGCAAGGACTCCATCCGGCATCAGAATACTTTTTACTTCTTGCAGGAATTGCTGAGTCAGCATGTGTCCCGGAACGTATTTATCATCAAATGCGTCCAACATGATTAAATCATATTTAGCTCCATTTTTGATTGCACGTTTCACAAATACCCGGCCATCTTCTTCCGCAACCAGAACCTTTGCAGTGGGCTGAAAATTGAAGTATTTTTTGGCAACACGCACCATCGCCGGATCCAGTTCAACAACATGTATCTCCGATTCAGGCAATATCCTCATGAGTGCTGTCGGCAAAGTGCCTCCTCCGAGGCCGACAATCAATATTTTTCGGGGATTCGGGCGGAGATACAACGCACCCATCATCATCTTGTTACAATCGAACAGGAAAGAAGCAGGGTCATTAAGAGATATGCATGATTGCTCAATGTTATTCTGCCTGCTGAACCGCAAACACCTCGTACCAAAGCTATCGGAAACAATGATATTGCGATATATGGATCGCTCAATGTGAATAATTTTAGCTGTTGCATTGACTGTTGTTCCACAGAAAATCACCCAGAGGGATGTAATAATAATCATACAAAATCTAATCACATTCATCACCTTCCGGAGCAACCAAGCTTCGCATTTACCAAGTGGAATTGGCTTTTTTCTGCGGATTATAATAACTTTTTTTTCAAAATCAATTTTGAACACACGAGCGAGTAAACAACAGTGAGAACAATCCCAGCATCATGGATATGCTAATTAAAATCCATACTATCTGATTTGTCTCAAGATAGAGCACGAGATAAAAAGCGGTCATGAGCGCTCCAGTCGCACTTCCCAATGTTGAAACAAAATACAAAAGGCCCGCATAGCGGCCGCTGAATCTGCACTCATTGACCAGCAGGCGAACAGCATAGGGAGAGATTATTCCCGTGATAACTGTCGGCAAAAAAAAGAGGGTTGTCGCTGAGGCCAGAGAACCGTATCTCGGGTCCTGAACAACGGAAAATATTGCATCTAACGCATAGGGATCCAACAGAACAATTGGTGTCGTCAACACAGCAGCTGCCAGCAAAATAAATGAAAGTTTTTGTATTGATGGCTGGTTTACGGATAGACGCCCACCTATCAGATAACCGATTGCCAGAGCCAGCATGAAAATTGTGATTATAGCGCCCCAAACATGGATACTGCCGCCAAAGTATGGAGCAAGAATTCGCCCGCTTAATATTTCAACGGACATTAAAAAAAAACCTGACCAGCCCGTAATCAGAAAAACAATGATTCGATCCAACGTTTCTCCCTTTTCTATTTTATTGGATATTGAAAATAGATTCTCTTCTTCTCTTTTAAGGTGGTCCGAGGTGGGAATATTTCCGCAGCAGGCATAGGCAGGGTTCACAACACCGGCCATATTTTTCAATGACCCGCCAGACTCCTTCTCCATCCTCAAACTCAGAATGAAATGTGTTAAGCAATCGACTTTTACATTAATTATTTTCTTATTGTCAAATGCATTATCATTATTTCATATCACTTGTGTCCGGAATAATTGAAACAAATAGATACAAAACCGGGATGCGCCACCGCCTCACCCCTAACAAAAGCTTCCCGCCCCCCCGCTCTGGACACATGCTGACTTCATAGGTTATAGTTCCTCCCGCCCCAAATCAGCTCGACTGCGCGGCCACAACCAACGACTCCAACCTTCGGAAGCTCCCATGAATATCGAACAGATGAAGACCGTTCTGCGCGAAATCCTCACCAAGACCGACCTCACCCCCTGCGTTGTCGGTCATCGCGGCGTCGGCAAGAGTGCCGGCATCCTCCAGGTCTGCCGTGACATCGACCGCCACTACACCTCGTTGCGTCTCGGCCAGATGGAGGTCGGTGATCTGGTCGGCATCCCCTACCGCGAAGGGGAGATCATGCACTGGTCGCGCCCCTCGTGGTGGCCGAACGATGCAGCGCCGGCAACGATCATCCACTGCGACGAACTCAATCGCGCCCAGCAGGAAGACACCCTGCAGGCGATCTTCCAGTTCGTCGAGCCGCCGGCCGAGGGACGACAGCGTGGCCTGCACACCCATCGCCTTCACCCCAAACACAAGGTCGTCGTCTCCATCAACCCGCCGGACGGCACCTATCAAGTGGCGACCCTCGACCGCGCCCTGGTCGATCGCATGGTCATCCTTTACGTCGAGACCGACTACCCCTGCTGGGCGCGCTACGCGACCAGCCGCAACCTCGATGCGGAAGTGCGCGCCTTCCTCGGCGCCAACCACCACCTGCTGGCACAACAGGGCGCCCCTCTCGATTTGCAGATCGAGCCCTCCGAACGCGCCTGGGAGATGGTCAGCATCCTCCGCCAGCACTGCCGCTTCCCGGTGGAGCTGGAGATGGAGGTCTATGCCGGGATCGTCGGCCGTGAAGCGGCGGTGATCTTTCTCCGCTGGTGCGCCGAACAGGAAGGGCGTCCCCTCACTGCCATCGACATTCTCGACCATTGGTTTGAGGTCGGCGAACGCGCCGCCGCCCAGCGCGACGATCGCCAGGCGGCGACGATTCATGACCTCATCGCCACCCTCACTGTGGCGGGGAACTTGAGCACACCACGTGAGGAGCATCTCGTTGCTTATCTGGCGATTCTGCCGCGCGATCTGCGCTTCGGTCTGATCAAGTCGCTGCTGCGCCTACCGCTGATCGCCACGGCCCTGGCGCAGGACAAGTACGACAGCGTCGTCCTCGAAGCGATGCGCACCATCAGCCGCGAAGCGTAACGAGGCTTCGATGCTGGCTGTGCAGAATGCCGTGGTACGACTCCTCAAATCCCGCCCCTTTTACGGGCATCTCCTCCTCGGCCTGCGCCGCCGCGTGGCAGCGAGCGGTCTCGGCATCACCATCAACAACGGCATCCCCACCCTGGTTGTTGATCCGGATGAATTCGCCACCTTCACCCCTGCCGAGCAGGAAGCTCTCCTCGAACATCTCCTCAAGCATCTTCTCCACCTCCACCCCCTGCGCGGCAAGGATCGCCACAGCGGCACCTGGGAGCTGTGTTGCGACCTTGCCATCAATCCGACGATCACCGGTCTTCCACACGGCGCAATCCTGCCGGGACGTTATCGCCTTCCCGAAGGCTGGGCGGCAGAGGAGTACTACCGCGAACTCCACCTCCCCTTCGATACCGGCAATCTCGAAGGTTCAGGGCACGGCAATGCTACCGAGGATCAGGGCACGCACAGCGAGCAGGGCGGGGAGGAAAGCGTGCCGACTCGCGACCACAGCGCTGCGATCGACGACCATCAGCTCTGGAGCGAGGCCGAAAGCACGCCTTTGCGCCTCGGCGAAGAGGTGGTGCGACGCCTGGTCGAGCAGGCCTGGCGCCAAAGTCAGGGAGAGCTGCCGGGTGAACTGCAGGCGCTGGTCGAGAGCTGGCTGGCACCACCCCCCCTCCCCTGGCCGCAGATCCTGCGTCAGTTTGTCGCCACCGCCGGCCGTACCGGCCGCACCACCACCTGGAAGCGTGAGCATCGCCGTTTTGCCCATGTAACCCCCGGCATCCGCTGCCAGCGCCGTCTCCACCTCCTTGTTGCCATCGATGTCAGCGACTCGACCAATCAGCGCCCGTTGCGCGAAGCCTTTGCCCGCGAACTTCTGCAGATCTCCAAAGGGCGCGACAGCCGCATCACCGTCCTGTACAGCGGCAGCCGCATCCAGAAGATCGACACCTTCTCCGGCCGCCAGCAGGTTACCGAGGTTTACAGCGGCGGCGGCTTCACCGATCTGCGCCCGGTCTTTGATTATGCCCGAACGATGACGCCGCGCCCGGCGGCGATCATCTACCTCACCGACGGCTACGGCGAAGCACCGGCAAGTGCCGAATTCCCCACCCTCTGGGTCCTCACCCCTGACGGCCGCATACCCGCCCCCTGGGGGATCGAGTTGCGTTTGGAGAGCTAAAGGGCATCACACGGATTTAACGGATGGAACGGATAAATGCAGATAAATCAGGCCTATAAGTTTATTGTGAAAGCTTTCACTGTTTGAATCCGTAGAATCCGTCTAAATCAGATTTTATCCGTGTGCAAAATGCTTTTAACAGGAATTGGACAAGGAGCACCGCAATGCACGAAGTCACCCCGATGACTGAATCCAGCGTCCGCGAACTCCTCACCAGCGCCGGCGCCAGAGCCTCCTCCCGTTCCGGCCGCAGCGAACACTACGGCGCGCCCCGCGACTTCTCCTTCGAGGTCAAGGGGCTCTTCCCCAACGGCCTGACCATGCACGTGGTCGCCCGTCAGTTCAACTACCGCGAAGCCTGGGAAGAAACGGGCCGGGTCAACGACCTCGTCGATGTTTCGCTGCTGCGCGACGGCCACTACTCCCCCCTCCCCAAGGGTTATGCCTGGTTTCAGGGACGCGATCAGGAAGAAGGACTCGATGCCGAGGCGCTCACTGAACTGGTAACAACGGTCGCCGGGCTCAATCCGAAGATCTATCTGCTGCAGGATTTGAGCGGCGATCTTTGAGCCGGAACGAAAAATGGGCACCCCTTTTTTGGAGGTGCCCATTTTTTAGTTTATTGATCGAATCTGATTGGAGATCAACCGCTCAGGCAACAGACTCGGCGGTGGCACTGCACACCGGAACACCCTCTTCTTCGCCCTCTTCCCCCTCGAACTCTTCGCTATCGACATAGGGGACGGCCCTCCTTCCGAGGACGGCGAGGACCTTGCCGGAGAGGAGACCGCTCAGAGCGGCGAGGACGACGGTGACGGCGATCGCCGTCAACTGGGCGCCGAAATCTATGCCGGTCACGACGACAAGGGCGCTCAGTCCACCGAGGAGGCCGGGGAGACCGTGGAGATAAAGGACGCCGCAAGTATCGACGGTCTTGGCCGCATCGGTCAGGCGGGCCTGGATGATGGCAAAGCCGAAGGTGGAGACGACACCGGCAAGGAGACCGATGGCAAAGGCCGTGCCGGGAGTGGTGAGATCACAGGTCGAACCGATGGCGACGCCGCCGGCGAGGGTGGCGTTGGCAATGTCGGCCGCCGAGATCTTGCCGCGCAGCTTCACCGAGGCGAAGTAGGTGGCGAGGGTCGAGCCGCAGAGGGCGAGGATGACGTTGACTGCGGTCATCGGCACAGCGGCCGGGGGAACGAGGGCCGCGCAGAAGCTCGGCCAGAAGACCCAGAGGACCATGCTGCCGAGGAGGGAGTAGCGGTCGCTGGTATCGTCACACTCGATCGGGGTGGCGTACTCCTTTTTCGTCGTCATCGTCGCCGCTACGGCGAGGCCGAAGATGGCGCCAAAGGCGTGGATGACGATGGAGCCGCCGGTATCGACAACCTTGCCGCTGATCAAGCCGAGGCCTCCCTGCAAGACGATCCACTCATTCAGGGCATAAAAGGGGATGAAGAGGATGCCGAGGAGGAGATACTGGTGCATCTTCAGACGGCCGAGGACGGCGCCGGCACAGATAAGGAGACTGGCGGCGGCAAATTCGGCAAGGATGAGCTTGTCGATGATCACGGTGCTGCTGTCGCCGCCGTGGTAGCTCTCCTTGAGGAAGTAGAGGGGGAGAGCAATGCTGACGAGGAGGTAGGTGGCGGTGAGAGCCGATCGGCCGTACTTCTTGACAAAGACCATCAAAAAGCCGAAACCGACGAGGAGCATCGCCATGATATGGATGGAGCGCTCGTACTTCTGCACATCGCTAAGGGATGCAAGGGTGGTCCCCGGCAGTCCAGCAGCCAGGGCGGCACCGCCGAGGGTGAAGGTCAGGGTGATAAGGAGCAGGGTATTTCTCAGGCACTGATTCATCTTTTCCTCCCAAAGAGCAAATAAAAGTAGCACGACCATAACAATCCGGAATAACGTAGGATCAGCCGGGATCGGCCCCGCACAATCCTTTTGCAGCGCCTGCATTTTGTGCACGGAGCAAGCCAAAAAGACGGACTGCTTATATTGTCAGCATTCATGCTGTGAAATCAGGCAGTTGGTCGATGGAATGGTGGATTCCGGGAAAGTTTTTCTCTGGCGATGCGAGGGAGAACTGTCAAGGTGTGTACTGAGCGGGCATCAACAGAGTTGATTTGCTACTCTAAGGGAAGGTAAGGATTAAATAAGGCAGCGCTCCGCTTATTTCCAGGGGCCTAGCCAGTCCAGCGTCGATTTTCTGCCAGAGGCAGAGAGTTAACGGCGCAGCCGACAGACAAGGCTTAACCGTTGGTTCATTTTGGTAAACGGTCTACCTGCTTAACCCCCCCTGACAAAACTGCAACATTTGACGGTTATGTCGAGCATGACGGATTACTTAAGGTCGCCTCACCAGCTTGGCACAGTTTCTACATCACCAAAATCCTTTAATATCAAAGAATTGCACTCACTACGCCGTCACGGCTTATCCGGCACACAAGTTGCGATTGATGGTTGCGATCCTTTGGATGTTGCTGATGGGGCGACTCCGAACTGGTTGATACATCGGAATCTCTTTGCGCAATCCCGCGCACAAGGAATGGTTCCCGCGTCTATTACGTCGCGCAAATCCCGTTCTATCGGAAACTACTAAAAAAGGAGAAGAATATGCCGCTTATTCAATTAGTAATTATTCTCGTCATCGTCGGATTGGTTCTGTGGGTGATTAACAACTTCATACCGATGCAGTCCACCATCAAAAGGATTCTCAATGTGGTCGTGGTTATCTGTGTGATTATCTGGCTATTGAGTGTCTTCGGACTCATCGGCAACATCTCTTCGATTCGCGTCGGGAAGTGAATGGCTTGGACAACGACGTACGGCAATCCTTAAGTCTGGAGTTGGCAGATGCCGGAACAGATGCTTGAAACATCCTGGGTGAAAAAACTGCAGAATTCCAGGGGACTGCACTGGGTTGTCGGTATTCCGACCGTCCTTGCCCTGGGTCTGTTTATTGTCTCTTTTTTTCTGGATGAACCTCTGCGTCGCAACATGGAAAAGAACATCAACCGTGACCTGAAGGGGTATACCGTCCGGCTGCCAAAATTGCATCTCCAACTGCTGAATCTTTCCCTGCCCCTGAAAGGGGTCACCGTTCTGCAAGAGGCCCATCCTGATCCGCCGGTCGTCTACTTTCCCGTTCTTCGGGCCAGCATTCACTGGCGGGAGATCTTTTCGGGAAAGCTTGTCGCCGAATTCAGGCTGGACCGTCCAGAAATTAATGTCAATCTGCTGCAACTGCGCAGCGAAGCGGCCAGTAAGGTTTCTATCAAGGAGCGCGGCTGGCAACAGGCGGCAGAGGATATCTATCCGCTCAAAATAAACAGTTTAAAAATCAATGATGCCACGATTACCTATATTGATGAGGACCCGAACAGACCCCTTGTTCTTAGTCATCTGAACCTCCAGGCCACCAATATCCGTAACATAAATTCGCCGGATCAGGTCTACCCCTCGGCGTTCCATCTGGATACGGCAATCTTTGCCAGCGGACATGGCACGGTCGATGGAAACGCAAATTTCCTCGCAAAACCGTACCCGGGGCTGAAGGGACGTATAACCCTGGGAAACGTGCCGACAGACCGTCTTCAGCCGCTTGCTGCCGGCGCGAACATCGCCATTCATGGCGGAATCCTCGGAGCCATTGGCAACGCTGAGTTCGCACCAACAGTTAAAACTGCCCATCTGGAAAAGCTGACGATCAAAGGGATGAATATAAATTACATCCATTCAAAAAGTACCACCGCAGTTGAAAAGAAACAGGCGGCGGTTGCTGGCAAGGCCGCCAGCGAGCTCAGCAACCAGCCCGGCCTTTTGCTGCGAGCCGATCAAGTCAGCTTGACCGAGTGTACTCTCGGCATGGTGAATAAATCGGCGAGCAAACCGTACCGTCTCTTCATTGCCGAGACCGATTTCCAGTTGAGCAACTTTTCCAACCAGTTTTCCCAGGGACCTGCGCAGGCTGAACTGAAGGGTAAATTCATGGGGAGCGGCAAGACGACGGCCTCCTTTAATTTCAGGCCGGTAAAAGAGGCCGCGGATTACGATCTCCATCTTAAAATCGAAGCGACCGAATTGACGGCGATGAACGATTTGCTGCGCGCTTATGGTAACTTCGATGTTTCCGGCGGAAGCTTCTCCCTGGCCTCTGAACTGCACGTTAAAGATGATGCTATTTCCGGCTATATCAAACCGTTCTTTCAGGATATAAAGGTTTATGACAAGCTCAGAGACAAGGATCGCGGTGTCGGTCATCAGCTGTATGAGATGATGGTCGGCGGGGTCGCCGGTCTGCTTGAAAACAGATCGCGCCAGGAGGTTGCCACCAAGGTTAATGTTGCCGGTTCGCTTAAAAATCCGGAAACCAGCAAAGGGGAAATCATTGGCGGACTCTTCAAAAACGCATTTTTCAAAGCGATCCTTCCCGGTTTTGACAAGGAACAACCGAAGCAGATAAATTAGAAACGAAGCTTGCCCATGAAGGATCACGAAAAAGCAAAAGCCGAGTTGGTTCAGTAAATTAAAGAACTCCGCCGGGAGTGTGACGAACTCAATGAATCTTCCTGCATGCTTAATAGATGAGGATCGCCAAAAATGAATGAAGAGATCATGTCCGCTGAGACCTCTCCCTCTGAAGAGGCAAGCAAAACAGAAGTGGCACTTGCCACTGACATCATGCTGGCCATGGTAAAAACCGCGAAGGGGGTCAAGATGTACCAAGCCAGCAACCCCCTTCTCGGGAAGTTTTTTCAGGAGTTGACGGTAAAAATGTCCTCCATGCTCAATCTCTACAATGAATACAAGCTTGATGTGGACAGATTCGAATTCAGGTACAAGGGGCATTCCGTTTATAAAAACTCTGACACCAGCGAGAGCATGGCCTTCCGCATGTATTCGGACGGCATCAGAGCTATTGTCTTCAATGCGGGGGTCGAGGAGTGGGAGCTGCAAGAGTTTCTCGACATCGTCAGCATGAGCCAAGCCGGCGGCGTTGACGACGATATTGTCACTCGCATGTGGGACAAGGGTCTGCTTCATTGCTCTTACATCCTGGAAGATGATTTCCGGGAGATTGACAAGCAGATTGACGATCAGATGACCGGAACCTCCGCCCTGAGGAAAATACCGCCGTCCTGCCTTGCCGATCCCCTCTCCTGCGCCACCCGACTGCAGATCATCCCCGAGCATTTTTACACCCTCAACGCAGAAGAGACGGCCTGTCTCCAGGCACTCCTGACGGCGGAAGAGCCGTTCAATCCCATCGATGGGACGGCCAGAATACTGGCAACCATCCTTTCCGGAATTACGGAGCCGGAACTCTTTTCGGCATTTCTGGAAATCTACCTGAAACTCACCAGAAACCTTTTCCATTCCGGCGAGAGTGAATTTTCCCTCAGGTTGTTTACTTTCCTTTACCGGCGGGCAACAGCCAGGGAACCGGTTGACGAGAGGAGTCGTCAGGTTCTTGCCGCCCTGGGCAGATTCTGGACAGACGACGCCCTCAAAGGGCTGTGCAAGATTATTGACACGACCGATGCGCTCTCTGCCGACGAGCTCAAGACCCTGTCGATCATGATTGGGAAAACTTCACCGGCAACCCTTTGCGAGCTTCTCGGCATGGTCGAGACGATGAAGATGAGAAAGGTGCTGATCGAAACGACATCGGAAATTGCCGTTGAAACACCGCAAATCTTACTCCCTTTTCTCAGTGATTCCCGGTGGTATCTGGTCAGGAACGTCGTGTTGATCCTGACCCAGATCAAAGATTCGGTGCTGCTTGATCAAGTCGTGATGCTCATCACCCATCGCGACCAAAGGGTCAGGAAAGAGGTATTGAAATACCTGGTAGCGGTTTCCGAACCCCGGGCCAAACCATTTATTCTCAAGTTCCTCCGGGATGAAGCTGCGGGCATAAGGATTATGGCGCTACAGCTGCTGGGGAGAGCCAAGCTTCAGTTCGCCTTGAAACCTCTCACCGCATTCATCGATACCGACGAATTCGAAGGCATGAGCATCTCTGAAAAAAAAGCGGTTTTCGCGGTGCTTGGCGAGCTGGGGGGGGGGAAGATGCTGCCCCTCTTCAAGAGTATGCTGACCAGGAAGTATCTCTTCCAGAGGGCAAAAGAGAAGGAAGCCATCACCTGTGCGGTGGCCGGACTGGAGAAAATTCCGGGAGAGGAGACCCGCAAACTCCTCGAAGAAGCGCTCCGTTCAAAAAGCTCGGAATCCCAAGACATCATCAAAAATGCCATCATGACGGTGAGTCGCCAGAAAAATGCCCCCGACTCCCGGCAGCAGGAGCGCTGAATGAATACCATGACCAGCCAGGATCAGCTTGACAAGGCGCTGCTGCAGTCAGGGAGAAGCCTGGTCACGCGTTTTTTCGTGTTAATCAAGACCGCCCAGAATTACGCTGAGGGACATGCGGCCGTCGCCCCGGCGGTCGAACAGTTGCTTGCCGTGATCCGGACCATGCACCGAATGAATGCCGAGGCCTCACTTCGGCTCAGGGGAGGATACCTTTTTCTGGGGGACTTGCGCCTCAAGCCCGAAACCGCCGGATTTGAAGCCTTCAGTTTCACCATGAGCGAAATGAAAAGATGCTTCATCGGCGGAATCAACTTTTCCCCGGAAGTCTCGGCGACGGACCTAAGCGGTTTTGTTCAGATTCTCCTCAGGATGCAGGCGCCGCCGTCACTCCAGGCCTTTAGCGAATTGCAGGCTCTCCTGCTTGCGGCCGCGATAACCCGAATCGAACTTGAGGTCCTGACGGAAACAACCGATTACGCCTACATGGACGATGCGGCCAGGATGGACAGCAAATCCCGGGCCAGACGCATCTATTCCCAAGCCATCAGTGCCGTCGATGACATCATGAGCAACGCCGTGAAGGGTAAATCCCTCCAGTTGGCCAAGGCCAAAAGGGTGGTGCAGGGGATGGTTGACCAGCTCATTTCCGATCCTGCCGACCTGCTCGGTTTTACCACCCTCAAATGCCATCGGAAATACACAAGCAACCACCCGGTCAATGTCTGCATCCTTTCGATGCTGACAGGACTCAAGGCGGGATTGACAAAAAACCGCTGCTGCGAGCTCGGCCTGAGCGCTTTCTGCCACGATATCGGGAAAACCGCTCTCCCGCAGGAATTATTGGACAAAGAGACCGATCTGGACGAGCAAGAGTGGCAGGCGATGCATAAACACCCGCTGCTTGGCGTCAAACTGCTGTTGGAGCTCAAACAGCTCGACAATCTGAACGCCAGGATGGTGGCCGTGGCGTTTGAACATCATCGGCAGCACGACTTCTCGGGATATCCCCGGCTTCCTTACCAAAAGATGAGCCTTTTCAGCAAGATCATCAGTATGGCCGACGACTATGACGCCCTGACCTCATCCCGGGTTTATCACCGGGAAGCCAAGGCGCCCGACAAGGTCATCCGTTATATGCTTTCCAAATCCGGCAAGAGTTATGATCCGGTTCTGCTCAAGCTCTTTGTTACCACAGTCGGCATCTATCCCGTCGGCACCATTCTGCTTCTCAACACCAAAGAAATAGCGCTGGTCGTGAAAAACAAGCCCGCAGCAGCAATGCTCGGCACCCCGTGGATAAAATTGATTGCCTCCGCCGGCGGCGAAGAAATCGACGGGGAGATTGTCGACACGGCCGAGCTCGCGGCCTCGGGCCGGGCTATCCTGGGGGTCATCGACGCGACCACTTTGGGAATGGACCCCGTCGGATTCCTGGTGTAATGAACCTCACGCCCCAACGCTAAACGAAGTGAAAAGGGAGGGAATTACACACACGCTCTTTGACCAACCGTGGAGACAATAAATGCTTTTCAGCTTAAAGAACAAGTTAGCCCTGACTGTCTGCCTGCTGTTAACAGTCACCCTCACAGCCGCAGCCATGGGGGTTCTCCACTTTTTCAGTGCCGAGTTCAAGGCGATAATCAGCCAACAACAGTTCAGCTCCGTCACAGAGATTGCCGCCGACATCGATGAACAGATCCGAGCCGGCAACGAGATCATCACCCGCACGGCAACCAACTTCCCCGACGCTATTCTCGCCGATCCGGATGCTGTTCAGAGCTATCTTGACCAGCGTCTCGGCGAGGGGACTCGGCTCTTTTTCGACAACGGGATCTTCTGTTTTTCCCCGGGCGGAGAACTCCTCGCGGAGTACCCCTTTAAAGAGGGGCGACGCGGCAAGAACTTTGCCTTTCGCGACTACCTCCAGAAGACGATTGCAACCCGCAAGCCGCAGATTTCGGATCCCTACTTCTCCAGCCAGGAACACCACCATCCCGCGATCACCTTCACTGCTCCGATCTTCGACGCCGCGGGGAAGCTCTCTGCCGTCATCGCCGGAAGCGTCGATCTGACAAACGACAATTTCCTCGGCAGACTGGGAAAATTCAAAATCGGTGCGAGCGGTTATCTTTACCTCTACAACATTGACCGGATGATGATCATGCATCCGGATGCCAGCCGGATTTTGCAGAAGGATGTCGCGGTCGGGGTCAATCCCCTCTTTGATCGAGCCATTGCCGGTTTTGAAGGGTCCGAAGAGACCGTCAACTCTCGTGGCATTGCCATGCTCTCCTCCTTCAAACGTCTTGCCACAACCGACTGGATCCTCGCGGCCAACTATCCGGTCAGCGAAGCCTTTGCTTCTGTTGCCAAAGCGAAGAGATACATCTCCAGCGGCCTTCTTCTCCTCCTTCTTAGCACCACCGTGGCAGTATGGTTCTTCATGAAGCACCTGAGCCGACCGTTGCTCGACTTCACCCGCCATGTCCAGAATCTGTCAGAAAAGGGTGCCTCACGAACGCCCCTTCCGATCACCACCGACGACGAAATCGGCCTTTTGGGGATTGCTTTCAATCGACTCATGACTGAAGTCGAAGTGCAGAAAGACCTCTCCTCTGAGCGTCTCCACTTTTTGCAAACGATCAGCGACGCTATTCCTAATCCCGTCTACTATAAGGATCTGCAACGACGTTATCTCGGCTGCAATCGCGCCTACGAGGAGATTCGCGGCGTCTCCCGCGCAGAATTGTTAGGGAAGACGACCAGCGAGATCGCTGACTCCCCTGAAGCAATAGAACTCGATCTCGACGAGTTCGAACTCCTCAACGATTCGAGTCTGCCCGATGACTTTACGGAGACATCGATGCTCTACAGCGATGGCAGCCAACACGAGATCCTTATCTACCGGGCTGTTTTTCACGACGACCAAGGGGCGGCAGCCGGTCTGGTCGGGACTTTTACTGACATTACCCATCGAAAAGTGCTGGAGAAGGCATTAAACGAACAACAACTCTTTGGCGAGAACCTGCTGCAAAACTCTGCCGTCCCCACCTTTGTCGTCGACAGTAAGCATCAAGTGATTACCTGGAATCTCGCCTGTGAAGAACTGACCGGTCTCACCGCTTTTGACATGCTCGCCACCAACCAGCAATGGCGAGCGTTTTATTCCGAGGAACGCCCCACCCTTGCCGACATCATTATTGATGGTGACATTGAAAAGACGATCGATCTTTATCAGACCTTCTCCAGTTCGCAGCTCATTGCCGAAGGACTGCAGGCAGAAGGATGGTACGCCAATGTCGGTGGCAAGCGGCGCTATCTGAGTTTTGATGCAGCGCCGATCCGCGACCGGCAGGGGAATATCATTGCCGCCATCGAAACACTGCAGGACCACACCGGGCTCAAGCAAACGGAAGAAGCGTTACGGCGGAGTGAGGAGAACTTCCGCTCATTAACTGAACTCTCGCCGGATGCGATCCTCGTCCACAAAGGGGGAGAGGTCATTTTTGGCAATAATGCCGCCGCCGCCCTCTTCGGGGCAGTAAGCACGGGGCAACTCACAGGAGTCAGGATTATGGATCTCGTCCATCCCGATTATCACGCAATCGTCCAACAGCGCATCAGTGAGGTTGAATTCAATCAGGGAGAAAAAACGTGCTTCGATGAAAAGATCCTTCGCTTAAACGGTGAAGTCGTCGATGTTGAGGTCTGTTCAACCCCGGTCTTTTATCATGAAGAGTGGTCGGTACAATCGATCTTACGAGATATTACGGCGCGCAAGGAGTTACAGGAACAGGTCTGGAAGCAGGCGAATTATGACGGATTAACCGGACTCCCGAATCGGCTCCTCTTTAACGACCGCCTGCAGCAGGCGATTGAGCGGGCGGCGCGGGAGGATTATGCCGTCGCTCTGCTGTTTATTGACCTTGACCGTTTCAAAGAGATCAACGATACCCTCGCTCACGATGCCGGCGACTCTCTCCTCCAGCAGGCGGCAAAGAGGATGGAGGATGCTCTTCGTAAGAGCGATACCTTGGCGAGGATGGGCGGGGACGAATTTACCGTGATTATGCCCTGCGTGGCAGAACCTCTCCATGTCGGGATTGTCGCTAAGCGCCTCCTGGAAACTCTCAGACAGCCCTTCAACCTGCCGGGGGGCATGGGGATGATTTCCGGATCGATCGGTGTCGCCTTTTACCCGCGGGATGCCAGAGATATCCCGATGCTTCTGCACCAGGCAGATATCGCCATGTACCGGGCCAAAGAGAGCGGCCGGAATACTTTCCGGCATTACTCGGCAGTGGCTGACGGAGAAGCAGACAGCCTCTGACCCTTCTTTCGTCTAAAATTCCTCGCCCGCAAGGAATCAACAGAAAAGAGATGCCGTTGTTTGCCCTCCCTTTTTCTTGACTCTCTCACTGAGAGCGCGTTAAAATTCGCCACTTTTTCGTGTTATCAAAATCTTAGCTCCTTCCGGAGGCATCGTGACCTTTCAAAATCTTATCCTCTCTCTGCAAGGGTATTGGGCCAATCAGGGGTGCATCATTCAGCAGCCCTACGACACCGAAAAGGGGGCCGGCACCTTCAATCCCGCCACCTTCCTGCGCGTTCTCGGCCCCGAGCCCTGGAATGTCGCTTATGTTGAACCTTCGCGCCGCCCCACCGACGGCCGCTACGGCGAGAACCCGAACCGGTTGCAGCACTACTACCAGTTTCAGGTGATCATGAAGCCGTCCCCCTCCAACATCCTCGATCTTTACCTCGACTCCCTTAAGTCCTTTGGTATCGATCCGAAGAAACACGACATCCGTTTTGTCGAGGATGACTGGGAATCACCGACTCTCGGCGCCTGGGGCCTCGGCTGGGAGGTCTGGCTCGACGGCATGGAGATCACCCAGTTCACCTACTTCCAGCAGGCCGGCGGCATCGACCTCAAGCCGATCCCGGCGGAGATCACCTACGGCTGCGAGCGCATCGCCATGTATCTGCAGGGGGTCGATAACGTTTACGACCTGGAGTGGACCAAGGGGATCAAGTACGGCGACATCCACCATCGCAGTGAAGTCGAATTCTCGACTCACAACTTCGAAGAAGCCGATGTGGCGATGCTGTTGCAGCTCTTCACCATGTACGAGAAAGAGTGCATTCGCCTCGTCGCTAAGGGACTAACCCTCCCCGCTTATGACTATGTGATGAAATGCTCGCACACCTTCAATCTCCTCGATGCCCGCGGTGCCATCTCCGTCACCGAGCGTGCCTCCTATATCGGCCGGGTGCGCAATGTGGCGAAACTCTGCGCCGAGGGATACCTCAAGCTGCGTGAAGAACTCGGATTCCCCCTGCTTAAAGGAGGCCGTTAAGCCATGGCAAAAGAACTACTCTTAGAGATCGGCAGCGAAGAGATTCCCGCCGGATTCCTCCCCAAGGCCATGGCCGACATGGAAGCGCTCATCCGCAAAGAGTTGGAGAGCGCCCGCATCGAATTCTCCGCCATTGAAACGATGGCCGCGCCGCGCCGCCTCGTCCTGGTAGTACGCGACCTGGCTGAGGAGCAGCCGAACCTCTTTGTCCGGGCGATGGGTCCGGCCAAAGCCGTTGCTTTTGGCGCTGACGGTACCCCGAGCAAGGCCGCGGAAGGTTTTGCCCGCGGTCAGGGAGTGGCGGTCAGCGACCTCAAGATCGTCGCAACTGAAAAGGGCGAATATCTCTGCGTCGAAAAGGAAGAGAGCGGCCGGCCGACAGCGCAGCTCCTGGCTGAAATCCTCCCCCGCCTGATCAGTTCCATCCCCTTCAAGAAGTCGATGCGCTGGAAAGATCTCGACGTCCGCTTTGCCCGGCCGATCCATTGGATCGTTGCCCTCTACGGCGGCGAAATCGTCCCCTTCAGCTTCGGCGATATCCACAGCTGCAACACCTCCTGCGGCCATCGTTTCATGGCCAACACCCCCTTTGTGGTGCGGGATTTTGCCGATTATCTGGCCCAATGCGAAGCCCACTGTGTCATCCCCTCCCCGGCCCGGCGGCGCGAGATTATCAGCCGCGACATCGCTGCCCTGGCGAAGAGCGCGGGTGGTGAAGTTCTTGCCGATGCGGGGCTCCTTGAAGAAGTTTCCTTCCTTTGCGAATACCCGAGCGCTGTCCTCGGCACCTTCAACCCCGATTTCCTCCAGGTGCCGAAAGAGGTGCTGATTACCTCGATGCGCAGCCACCAGCGCTACTTCTCTCTGGTCGATGCGGACGGCAAGCTCCTCCCCTGCTTCATCACCATCAACAATACCTTGAGTGACGATCCGGGTGTCGTCGTCAAGGGGAATGAGCGCGTCCTGCGCGCCCGCCTCTCCGATGCGCGCTTCTTCTATGAAGAGGATCAGAAGGTCCCCCTCTCCGAGCGGGTCGAAGCGCTAAAGAGCGTCGTCTATCAACAGAAGCTCGGCACCTCCTACGAGAAGATGGAGCGCTTCCGCGCCCTTGCCGGCCTCCTCGCCAGCCGCTTCGTCCCGGAACTGCAACCTGCCACCGAGCGCGCCGCCACCCTCTGCAAGGCGGATCTGGTCTCGGGGATGGTCGGTGAATTCCCCGAGGTGCAGGGGATCATGGGGCGCGACTATGCCCTGAAGCAGGGGGAGAGTGTAGAAGTGGCCAACGCGATTGCCGAGCACTACCTGCCGACCTCGGCCGGCGGCGAGCTGCCGGCTTCGGCGATCGGCGCCTTTGTTTCCCTTGCTGACAAGCTCGACACCATCTGCGGCTGCTTCGGCGTCGGTCTCATCCCCACCGGTTCGGCTGACCCTTATGCCCTGCGCCGCTGTGCCATCGGCATCCTTAATATCGTCATCAGCCGCAACCTGACCCTTTCGCTCCCGGAGCTGATCGGACAGAGCCTCGATCTCCTCAACGCCAAACTGACCCGGCCCCGCGCCGAGGTGCAGGCTGAGGTGATCGAATTCTTCCGCGGCCGCCTCCTTAATATCCTCACCAGTCAGGGCTATGCGACCGATCTCGTCGAAGCAGTCCTTTCCGCCTCGTTCGACGATCCGACCGACGCCTGCGAGCGGGTCAAAGCCCTCGCCGCTCTCAAGGACCAGGCCGACTTCGAACCATTGGCCGCTGCCTTCAAACGCATCGGCAACATTATCAAGGGGGGCGTTGAGGCACCCATCGAACCGGCCCTCTTCGAAACCGAATGCGAGAGCGCCCTCTTCAATGAGCTGCAAAAGGTGGAAGCCGGCCTCGAACTCTGTCTGGAGAAGCGTGATTACAACACGGCGCTGCGGGCGATTGCCGCCCTGCGTCCGACTGTCGACGCCTTCTTCGACGGCGTCATGGTCATGGCCGAGAATCCACAGGTGCGCACCAACCGCCTTGCCCTTCTCACCAGCGCCGGCCGGCTCTTCTCCGGGATTGCGGACTTTGGCAAGATTGCCTGATTTTAAATTGTATTAGCGAAAGAAAGGGCCGTCTCCTGTGGAGACGGCCCTTTCTTTTTATGGTGGGGGCGCCCCTTGTGGGTGCCCTGATTGTTTCCGGTGATAAACAAGGGCACCCACGAGGGGTGCCCCTACCAATCTATTTTTCTGTTAATGCCCCCCGCCCTGACAAAGCTCGGTCAAAACCCCGCCGCTCGCTTTGGGGTGAAGGAAGGCGATACGGGTACCGTGCGCTCCACAGCGCGGGACTTCGTCGATAAGGCGGACGCCGGCGGCTTTGAGCTTGGCGAGAGTGGCGACAAGGTCATCGACTTCGTAGGCGATGTGGTGCGTCCCTTCGCCGTTCTTTTCGAGGAACTTCGCCACCGGAGAATCGTCGGCGGTCGGCTCTAAAAGTTCGACCCGGCTTTCGCCGACGGCGAAGAAGGCAACTTTCACCTTCTGCTCGGCGACGACTTCCGTTCCTTCAAAAGTCATTCCGAGGACATCACGGTAAAAGGGGGTGGAAGCGTCAATGCTCCTAACCGCCACGCCGATATGATTGATTTTTTTTGTCATCTTACAGAACTACCGTCTCTTGATGCTCACCAAAGACACCACGCAGGACATCAGAGATTTCGCCGAGGGAGGCATAGACCTTGACCGCGTCGAGGATGAAGGGGAGGAGATTCTCGGTCCCGGTCGCGGCAACTTTGAGGGCGGCGAGCTTCGCGGCAACAGCGGCATTATCGCGGCCCGCCTTGATAGCAGCGAGGGACTTCTTCTGGGCAATCTCCACCTCGGGTTTAACCTTGAGCAGACCGGTCGGCGGGCCTTCCTGAACGATGAATTGATTAACGCCGACGATGACCAGGTCGTTGGTCTCAATCGATTTCTGATAGGAAAAAGCGGAATCCTGAATCTCTTTCTGCTGAAAACCACGACTGATCGCTTCGGCAGCGCCGCCGAGTTCGTCGATCTTGGCGATGTAGGCGAGAGCCTGCGCTTCGATCTGATCGGTAAGGCTCTCGACCAGATAAGAACCGGCGAGGGGATCGATCGAGTCGGCGACCCCGGATTCATAAGCGATGACCTGCTGGGTACGGAGAGCGATTCGCACCGACGCTTCGGTCGGCAAAGCGAGGGCTTCGTCGCGGCTGTTGGTGTGCAGCGACTGGGTACCGCCGAGGACGGCGGAGAGAGCCTGAATCGTCACGCGCATGATGTTATTGTCGGGCTGCTGCGCGGTGAGGGTACAGCCGGCGGTCTGGGTGTGGAAGCGCAGCATCATCGAGCGGGGATCGGTGGCGTTAAAACGCTCCTTCATCACCTTGGCCCAGATGCGGCGGGCGGCACGAAACTTGGCGACCTCTTCGAAAAGGTTGTTGTGGGCATTGAAGAAGAAGGCGAGGCGCGGAGCGAACTCATCGACCTTGAGGCCGGCCTTGATCGCCGCTTCGACGTAGGCGATGCCGTCAGCAAGGGTGAAGGCGACTTCCTGCACTGCCGAGGAACCGGCTTCGCGGATGTGGTAGCCGGAGATGGAGATGGTATTCCACTGCGGCACATGATCCTTGCAGTAGGCGAAGATGTCGGTGATGACCCGCATCGACTCCTGCGGCGGATAGATGTAGGTGCCGCGCGCCATATACTCCTTGAGGATGTCGTTCTGAATCGTCCCCATGACCTTGTCGGAAGAGATCCCGTTCTTCTCGGCGACAGCAATGTACATGCAGAGGAGGACCGCCGCGGTCGCGTTGATCGTCATCGAGGTCGAGACTTTGTCGAGGGGGATCTGATCGAAAAGGATCTCCATGTCAGCGAGGGTATCGATGGCAACCCCGACCTTGCCGACTTCACCGTTGGCCATGTCGCTGTCGGAATCGTAACCCATCTGCGTCGGCAGATCGAAAGCGACGGAGAGGCCGGTCTGACCGGCGCCAAGGAGATAGCGGTAGCGCTCGTTCGACTCTTTGGCGGTGCCGAAACCGGCATATTGACGCATCGTCCAGAACTGGCCGCGATACATGGTCGGCTGCACGCCGCGAGTGTAAGGGTACTCACCGGGCAGGCCGAGTTTCTCCATATAGCCGGGGACGTCGAAATCCGGAGTAAAGACCCGCTCCATTTCGAGATTGGAACTGGTCAGAAAAGTCTTTTTGCGCTCGGCCCGTTTGTCAATGACCTTCTTGAGGGTAGAGGCTTCCCAACGCTTTTTCTCTTCCTGGATCTTCATATGCGAAACTCCTTGAATTCTTTTGTGAGCAAACTTGAACAAACCAAAATCGTTTCACACGGATAACTTCGGATAGAATCTGATAAAAATCTGATCAAACGGTTAAAGGGTCTCATCCGCTTTTATCCGAAGTTATCAGATTTGACCCGTGTGAAACTGTCTTTTTTTCTGTTTGGTCCGGCTTGTCCGGCTTAGGGGGATTTAACGGGTGACGACGGCCAGGACTTTTAATTCTTCACCTTCGACGCAGAGCATGCGGTGGCGCAGGGAGGAATCAAAATAGATCGCATCCCCCTCTTCAAGGATCAAGCGCTCATTTTCGAGAAGGATTTCCGCTTTCCCCTGCAGAATCAGAAGGAATTCTTCGCCGTCATGATTATACAGGGTCTCTTCTTCCGGACGCTCATTGACGGTGAGCATGAACGGTTCCATCTTTTTGTTGCGCTTGCGAAAAGAAAGAGCTTCATAGGTATAGCCGTGTCCACTCCCCGATTTGGAGATGACCCGACTGACGACCCGCCGTTCCGCTTTGCGCACCACTTCGAACTTGCGATCTTCTTCTTCATCGTCAAAAAAGGTACCGATCTTCACATCGAAGAAACGGGCAATCTTCGAGAGGGTGGCAATGGGGGGGGAAACATTGTTGTTCTCGATCTGCGAGATCAAGGCGGGAGAGAAGCCGGTTTCGCGGGCGACATCCTGCAACGTCAGTTTCCGGGCCTTGCGTAACTTCTTGATCTTCGCACCGATATTGAACTGCATAGCCATTACGCCCTCTGTCCGTCAGAAATTCGTTGTTGCCTTGGTTTAAATTAAATAAAAAGGGGTGTCAATAAATTTATTGCGGCTAACGTTCTGTCCTTGTTTCCTTGCTCTTTGGCAAAAAATCCCCCGTCCGTTCCGGGACGGGGGATTTTTTGCCACTCATCTTTGCAGAATCAGTCGAGAATCGCCGTCAAATATTCACCGGTGCGGCTGCGCCGTTCGCGATCGACCTCTTTCTGATCGATTTCAACGAACTTCTCGTCCGGGGTAATCTTGAAGAGCGGCTGCCCCTTACTGACTATCGTGCCATCGCTCCCCTGCATGACAATCTTGTCGATAGTCCCGGAGAAGGGGGCATAGACCTTATTGAACATCTTCATGACTTCGATAATATAAAGGGGATCGCCCTGCTCGAAGTGCATCCCTTCGGTGACAAAGGGGGGCATTCCCGGCGCTTCCTGTCCATAGTACATGCCGCCACAGACCGCAACAATTTCGTCGGCCTTGGTCGCCGGCGGCGGAACAAGAATCTTCTTCATCCGCGCCTGAAGATCAAGATCGAAGAGGTAGTCAGGGATAGTCACTTCGAGATCTTCTTCGACGCGCATCTCCCAGAACTTGGTCTTCTCGCCGATCATAAAGAGCATGCCGAGGAGTTCCATACCGGCTTCGTAGCCGAAGTGGGCCGAACGGATCTGCTCCCAGGTCGTTGCATCGAATTCGCCGTGCGGCGTATCACTGGCCAGCAACTCGCTGAGTTTAAAGTATTCATCGCGGCCGAGCCCAAGATTCTCGCGCAGCGTCCGGTAAAAACGGATCGATTGCTGGAGGAGGTCATTATCATGCCCCCAGATGATCTCGGCCGCCGGTTTATGAGGGCGCTGCGCCATGTGCAGGAACTCATAAGTCTCGCTTAGCACCCCGAGTGGATTACGTAACCAGATGACTTTGCCGTTTTCAAAGCGGAAGTTCTTGGTGTTAACACTCAGCCAACCGGAAAGGAGATGCGGGTCAGCGAGAAGGCGCTCGATCGGGCGGGTGATCAGCGTCCCCTTACGATCGAGAAGAGCCGACATATTCTTGCGCTCTTTGGCGGCAACCTCAGGTTGATCGGCAAAACGCTCTGCAATCAGCTTGTCGTAATGCTTCTTCATCTGCAGGAAGGCGTAGATCGGATCGAGTTTATTCGCTTCCTCTTTGAGGGTACCGACCAGAGTCAGGTAAGGGACGACAAAACGCGTCGTCGGCTTGGCCATGACGTTACGGCCGAGGAACCAGCTGACCAGACCGTAGTGGAAGTTAAGATTGGTCGCCAGGGCGCTGCCACGCAGCGTCGTGCTGCAAAGGACATCCGAGAGAGCCTGATAACTCTCCAGACGATCTTCTCCCTTGGTCAGCAACAGGGCGATGTTCGAATCGTAAGCGCCGGCGACTTTATATTTCACGAAGATGCCGGTATCCGGGTTGACCAGACAGATCCCCTGGTCATCACGGACCTCGCCGTTGATCGGCTTCGACCAGTAACGGATCATCCCGCCGGCGTGCGGCGACAAAGAATCGTCGGTCGCATTGAGACGGGCTTCGACCGAAGCATTATAGCGGACAAAACGCTCCGGCTTGGGGAGGCGCTCTTTGTGGCGGGCCAACAGTGCCATCGCCTCAACCAGGGACTCGACGACAAAGAAGTCATTTTTGTCTTTTGGATTGGTAAATTTCAGGCTGTAGCAAAGCTCGGTGACGCGATGTTCAACCTGGATACGGGTATTGACTTCCATGAAGTAGTGACGGTCGCGGTCAACGATACATTCAAAAGTCGAAGCCGAATCGAGGCCAACCGCCAGACCGAAACGGGCCGATTCCTCCTCCATCTTCTTGAGGACGTTGAGATCACTCTCCAGCGCTGCGACTTCCGCTTTCTTGCCGGCAGCCTTGGCCTTGGCAATCGCGGCCAGCAGACCTTCCTGCGTCACCGAGACTTCAAGGAGTTTCTGTTCATGCATCTGCAGCGAGCAGTCGCGTCCGCCGAGGGAGACACACCATTCGCCGTTGCCGAGCAGCTGAATTTCGTTGTGGCGAGTCTGTTCGATATTGAGCTCGACGAGGACGTTCTTGTTGTCGCCGACCCCGTTCGCCTTGACTTCGTTGAGGACTTCGCGCACCAGCGTCGGCGCTTCCGCCGCCGCCTTGAGGATCATCTTTTCGTCGGCATTCTTGGCCGCGAGGAGCGAGCCGCCAAGGATACGCTGACCCTTACCACCACCACCGCCGATTGCCTTGATGCGGAAGCGGCTGCGCGGATGTTTACGGAACAGCTCGGCCACCTCTTGCTGTACCTGAGCACAGAGTTCATCGATGCTGTAGAGATCAATCCCTTTGGCGTAGGAGGCCATAAGGATATGATCCGCCAGAGTTTCCAGCGGGAGATTGCTGTCGGCGAGGAGGGCTTTGTCGCAGGTGAGACCGTTGGCCTTGACGAGATCGACCAGATTTTCGCGGGTCGGATACTTCTTGATCAGAGTCCGGGCCGTGACATTGTTGATGCCCGGGGTGACGCTGACATTGACGGAGAGAGCGGTGCGTTTCGCTTCGTCCTTCTTGCCGGCGCGGGCCTGGGTTCGGGCGCAGGGGCCGATAAACTTCAGTCCGGCCGCTTCGATCGCCGCCACGAACTCCTCATCTTCGGCCATGAAGCCGTAGCCGGCAAAGATCGAATCGTAGTTGTTATCATGGGCGATGCTGATGATCTGGTTGATACGCTCGACACGCTCTTCCTTGCTCGCTCCGGAATAATCGGGAACACGGTGGACGCGGCTCGAATCGGTAAGCTGGCGCAGTTCCGGGGCCAGAGCATTTGGATAAACGATGGAATCCTTTTCGGAGAGGAGGATGCCGAAGTGGCTGATCCCCATCTCGGTGTAGACATCCATCGCCTCTTTGCGGATTGGGCCGCGGCAGACGATGAGCGGCTTGAGATCTTCACATGCAAAGGAACGAACCCACTCGGAGGTCGACTTCCCGAGTCGGCGATCGCGATGGATCAGAGGATTATTGGTATAATTTTCAGAAGCGTGAAACATAGGTCTCTATCTCCAGTCTGATAGTTTTAAGATCAATGGAACTCGCGCTGAACCGCTTGCATCGCCGAGGGCTGATAGTGGCGGAGGAAGAAGTTGAGATTTTCTCCCAGCACCTTACGCAGATCGGTGGGCATGACGAGGGAAGAGATCGAGCCGAGACTGAGAGCCTCCTTGGGATTCATCAACTCTTTTTCATAGCGCTGATTGAGTTCGATATCACGGACCTTAAGCCACTCCGCCGTCTCTTTCTCAGCTTCGTTGCGGGCTGCGCCGGCGTCCATGCCGGCAGCAACGCGCTCGGCAATCCCCTGCTTGAGACGTTCGGCACCGGAGCTGCGCATCTTGCGGACTTCATCCTTGTAGACGAACTCCTTGCCGGCCGGACCCATGACCGCGAGGCGGGTGGTCGGCAGGGCGAGGACGAGATCGGCGCCGGTCGGGTAGTTGTTGTAGGAAGCATATGCGCCGCCGTAAGCGTTACGGAGAATCAGCAGGATACGCGGGGTGCGGATGTCGACGATGGAGTCGAGCATGGCTCGACCGGCCTGAATGATGCCGCGGGTCTCCTGATCTTTGCCGGGAAGGAAGCCGGTGGTGTCCTCCATGAAGATCATCGGAATATTGTAGATATTGCAGAACCGGTTGAAACGGGCAATCTTGTAGGCAGCATCGATGTCGATCTGACCGGAAGCAACGGCGCTGTTGTTGGCGACGAAGCCGACGACGTTGCCGCCAAGGCGACCAAAGGCGGTGACGACGTTGCGGGCGCGGTCGCGCTGCATTTCGAAGTAATCGCCATGGTCGCAGATCTGCTGAATGAGGATCGAGACATCAAAGGGGGTATTGAAGCCGGTCGGTGAATTGAAGGCTTTCTTGAGCAGGGTGTTGATCTCCCAGGTTTTACGATCAAGGGGATCACTGGTTGCCTGGAAGGGGGCCATGACCCGGTTGTTGTCGGGGAGATAAGAGAGGAGCTGAATGGCAGTGCGCAGGGCATCGACTTCATCCTCAACGGTCAGGTCGGCAACGCCGGACTGGCCATGGACGTTGGGGCCACCGAGCTCTTCCGGGGTGACATCTTCGCCGAGGACCGACTTGACCACGCCCGGCCCGGTCAGACCGAAAAAGGTGTCATTCGGCTGGATGACGAATGACCCCTGACGCGGCAGATAAGAGCCCCCACCGGCATTGAAGCCGAACATGCACATGATCGAGGGGACGACGCCACTGATCTTGCGCAGGGCAGTGAAGGCCTCGGCATAACCGTCAAGACCGCCGACCCCGGCCGGGACAAAGGCGCCGGCGGAATCGTTCATACCGATGACCGGAATCCCCTTCTCCCCGGCCATCTGGAAGAGAAGGGCAAGCTTGCGACCGTTGGTAGCGTCGATGGAGCCGGCGCGCACGGTGAAGTCATGGCCATAAAGAGCCACATCGCGACCGCGAATATTGAGGATGCCGGTGACCAGTGAGGCGCCGTCGAGATTCTTTCCCCAGTTCTGGAAAAGAATATTCGGCTCCTTCTCGGTGAGGACGCTGATCCGCTCCCAAACGGTCATGCGCTTTTTAAAGTGCTGCTTTTCAATCTGCTCGATACTCACTGATTTGATCGGACGCTGAATCAGGTCGTAACCTTGCTTCATCGCCTCTTCATAGCCGCCGGCTGCCCGGGATATTTCACCGGGGATATTAAATTCAACCTTCTCGGGCGGATCAAACGGGTTCTTCAGGGACGGTTTAATCGCTTGTTTCGACATGGGGTTCATTCCTTTGGCTGGACAAGAATAGGGGTTAGACCCAACAACGGGGGGGGTACCGACAGTGAAAAATATAAAGTAGTTTTACGAAGCGGATATACCGAAAATGGTGGGAAATGTCAACAACAAGATTTTATTCACGGTAAATTATTTCACCTCAGTAAAATAGGTTTATTTCAAGTAAAAATATTTCAAAAAGCATTTGATGAAAAATCAAAACCTGTTTCCTCTCTTCCCTCCTCTCGTCTTCAGCCCTGCCCAAGCTGTCGTTGCGTAAACCGATCAGCGCTTTAAACGCCACGGCCGCCCCTTTGCCCGAAGTTGACTTTTATCGGCCATTCATTTACTTATTAGTCTCTTAAGTCACTTTGTCCTTACGGAGTCCCGCTTGCCAGACCGCTCCTTCGACTTTCCTCTCGGTTTGCGCCCCTGGCCGAATCCCCGGCGCCTGCGTCGCCCTCTTCTTAAAGAGGGTTATCGTCTTGAACGACTGGAAAATTCTCCGGACGCTTTTCGTCTAACCGCAGTCCTCGGGGCAGGCAAACTGACTGCTTTTTTTCAGGACTTCGCCCGACTCCTCCCGAATGAAGCCTTCTTTGTTCTTGAATTTTATGAAAACGAAGGAGACGTCGCCAGCACAGAGGAAGCGGCGCCCCGCATCTATTATTCTGATTATCTCCCTACAAGGGAGATCATTGAGGTCATCACCCCCTATCTACCCCGGCTCATTCATGACGGCTTTGTTGGCTTTGGCCTGGCCAGCAACCGTGCCGGCCTCGAAATGTTCTACTCGGAAGAGAAGGTCATTACCTGTTTTACCGACAATCACCTGCGCCTCACCCACCTCTTGGCCCGCCATGGTCTGCCGCACAAGGAGCATCTCCCGCTCCCGGCAGATTTCGGCCACGACCATCTTTCCCTGCTTTGTCATCACCGCACGCAGCTCCCGGCCCCCTTCGCGACAATGACTCCCCACCAACTCGATTTTCTGATTTTTTGCCAGGAGATTATCGAACAACTCGGGATGTACCCGGTCGAAGAGTCCCTCTCCTTCTTTTTGACCCGCAAAGAGCAGGACCAAATCGCCCAACGGCTGGCGGAGCGGCCCGAATTTGCAGAGTTTATCGATCTGGCCGAAGACGATTTCGGAGTGCTCCTCTTCGACTGGAATGACTTTGTCAACGCCTGCGCTGAAGGCTTTGACGGCGATCTCGCCGACTATCAGTATGGTCTACAGCTACGCGATCTGCTGCAATTTGTCTACGAAGGGGTCACGGCCCCCCTTCAGCGCAAACTGCAAGAAGTCATGGCTGAAAGTGATGCCATCTTTCGCGGCCTCCTGCAGGATCAACGCAAGCGGATCGATGCGCCAAACACCATCCCGATGCGCTCCGATCGCTTCTGGTGCCACGGGGTGATTACCACTCAGGGTGCCAATTTGCGCCGTGACCTGATTCGTTGCGGCTGGTATAAATAGCGATGAAAACAACTCCGTTACGACCCACTATTGCCATCCTCGCGGCTGTCCCTCTGGAAACGGAACTGATCCGCTCCTACTGGGGGCCATGGAAGATCTCCAATCTGGGCGGATTCCATCTTTACAAACGCAAGTCTGCGGGGATGACGCTCGAACTTTTGCACAGCGGCGTCGGCAAAGCCAACGCTGCGGCCGCCGCCACCCTATTAGCCTTGCATCAACCGCAAGCATTGCTGGTGATCGGCTGCGGCGGCGCCCTTCCCGGCAGCGGGTTGCAGGTTGGCGACCTCGCTCTCGCCAGCAGTGAAATCTTTGGCGACGAAGGGGTAATGACACCGCTCGGTTTTCAGGATCTCGAAGCAATGCACCTCCCCCTTCTCAGCGTCTCATCCCCTCCCCTGTACAATACCTGCCCCGTCGACCCGGACTGGCAGCAACGCGCTGGAGAGAAATTGCCCCCCTTTGCTGCGGTCGCAGGAATTTCTCTGGTGACCGGCCCCTTTGTCACGGTCTCGACCTGTTCGGGGACCACCGCCGGCGGCGAGATTCTCGCCCGTCGCAGCGGCGGCATCTGCGAAAACATGGAAGGGGCTGCGGCCGCCCTGGTCTGTGCCCGCCACAATATCCCCTTTTGTGAAGTGCGCGGCATCTCCAACCTTGTCGAAGATCGCAACCTTGAGCGTTGGGATCTCGTCGGCGCCGCCGGGATTGCCCAACAAGCCCTCATTGCCCTTTTGAGTACCGAACCCGGTCAGGTCTCCGCATGAACTCTTCGGCCCTGCGTCTCGGCTATTCGCCCTGCCCCAACGATACCTTCATCTTTTATGCACTGACGCATGGCCGCATCCCCCTGCACGGCTTCAGCATCCGCGAAGAACTTGCCGATGTCGAGACCCTCAACCGCCGCGCCTTGGCACGGGAGCTTGATCTGACCAAAATTTCCTACCACGCCTTTGGTCACCTGCGCAACGAGTATGCCCTGCTGCGCAGTGGCGGCGCCCTCGGACGCGGTTGCGGTCCGCTGGTTGTCGCCCGCCAGGCGACGAGCCTGGAGCGTTTGCGCGGGAAACTGATCGCCATCCCCGGCGAATTGACGACGGCGAATCTGCTGCTGCAGCTGCGCGGCTCCGGCTATGAGCGACTACAGATCCTCCCCTTTGATAAAATTGTCGCGGCGGTAGCCAGCGGCAGCGTCGAGGCCGGCTTGATCATCCACGAATCGCGCTTCACCTTTGCGGAACATGGCCTGGTCGCCGTCGAAGATCTCGGTGCCTGGTGGGAAGAGCTCACCGGCTTACCGATCCCCCTGGGCGGGATACTCGCCCGGCGCTCCCTCGGGCGCGAAATTATCGAAGAGGTGGAGAGTGCCATCCTTGCCAGCGTCCGCTATGCCTTCGACCATCCTGAGGAAACACGGCCCTACATTCGCTCCCATGCTCAGGAACTGGATGACGCGGTCATCCAGCAGCACATCGATCTTTATGTGAATCATTTTTCCCTCGATCTTGGCGAGGAAGGTTTGGCCGCGGTCCATGAACTTTTACACCGCGCCGCTGCAGCGGGGATCATTCCCCCCTCCTCCCTCCCCCTCGGCCCCCTGTAAAGCCAGTAAAGGATGAACCCCATGAACCAGTTCAACGATCCCCGCTACAAGAAACTCCTCAAAAAATTTGAAGGGATGACCCGTACCGAAATCATCTCGCGCCTCAAATGGGTCAAGGATCGCAACCTCACCTATCGGGCAGCTCACGAAGCGATCATGCTCTCGGCGGCTGCCACTGGCATCCCTTATGGCAAGATTGCCGAAAAGATGGCGGAGAACCACGGCTTCAGTAATTGGCTCACCCTCAAGTGCCTGCTGCTGATGAAGGCAAAGTTCGACATCAAGGTCGATGAAATTCCCCCCTATCCCAACAAGAACTGGAAGGAGGTGGCGAGTGGCATCGTCAAGCGCAAAAAGGCACCCGAAACGCCGGCCGCCGGATAACCCTCTGTGAAGCAGGAGCGCCCCAAATAACGCCCGATTGTTCGGGGCGTTCCTGCTGTCTGCAGCTTTTTTAATCAAGAAAACCATTTTCTCCTTCCCTCCTCGCTTGAGTCAGCTATAATCTTCTCCATCTGGGTTTTAAGCAGTTTTTCTTCTTACTGGAGGACAGCATGATTACTCTTTTTGAAAAGACGGCGATGATGGGCATGGGGGCACTCTCCCTCAGCCAGAAGAAGGCGGAGGAACTGCTCAATGAACTGAAGGAACGGATCGGCTGCAGCGAAGAAGAAGGACGGGCCCTGCTGGAAAAGTTGAAGGCGCAGGCCGAAGAGCAAAAGAATCTGCTCACTAAAGCAGCCGAAGAAGAAGTACAAAAGGCCTGTGACCGTCTGGGTCTGGTCCGGCGCGAAGAGTTTGAGCGCCTGGCAGCGCGGCTTGATGCTCTGGAAAAGCGGGAGGCATCACAAGACCCGGCATGCTGAATGTTTTCGGCTTCAACCGCAACCTGCGCAACCTGAAACGCACCCGCACCATCTTTGCGGTCCTGGCGAAGTACGGACTCGGCCATCTCCTTGATGCCCTGCATGTCAGCGATTATCTGCTCGCCGCCAAGATCATACTCGGGCGCCGCCGCGGCCAGGAGATTGAGCGGCTCAGTACCCAGGTGCGTTTACGCCTGGCGATGGAGGAACTCGGCCCGACCTTTATCAAGCTGGGCCAACTCCTTTCGACCCGCCCGGATCTGATCCCCGCTGATTATGCCGACGAGCTCGGCAAACTGCAGGACCAGGTGACACCGATCCCCTTTGCGCCCCTTGGTGCGCAGATCGAAAGCGCCCTGCAACAACCGCTAAATGCCCTTTACGCCTTTATCAATGAAACCCCCCTCGCCGCCGGCTCCATTGCCCAGGTCCATCGCGCCCGCCTGCACAGTGGCGAGGAGGTGGTCATCAAGGTACGGCGCCCCGATATTGAAGCGATTATCGAGACCGATCTCGACATCCTTGCCGGTCTTGCTGCCATGATCGAGAAACACGACCCGACATTGGCGCATTATGAACTGAGCGGGGTGGTGCGTGAATTGCGCCGGGTGCTGCGCAATGAGATCAACCTGACGCACGAAGGTCAGATCATCAAGCGCTTCGCGACCTACTTCGCCAAGGACCGGACTGTGCGCCTGCCACGGGTCTACGCCGAGCTCACTGCCGAGACCGTCCTGACCCTCGAATATATCGACGGCATCAAAGTTTCGGATCGCGATGCCCTGATCGAAAAGGGGCACAGCCCCAAACAGATCGCCCGTAATGGCGCGGTCTTCTTTCTCAAACAGGTCCTTGATTTTGGCATCTTCCACGGCGACCCCCATCCCGGCAACTTCTTTATCCTCGAAGGCGGGATCATCTGTATGTTCGACTTTGGCATGGTCGGTCATCTCAGCGAAGATGTCCGCGACTATCTGGTCGATCTCCTGCTGGCGGTCCTCGGTCGCGATCCCGACCGGATTGTCAGTCTCCTTTCCTGCTCGGGGGACCTTCCCGATGAAGTCAATCTGCCGAATCTGCGTCATGACCTCGCCTTCTTTATCGACAACTACTACGACATTCCGCTGCACGAAATTAATACCGGCCGGCTGCTGGATGAATTCTTCGGAATTCTCAGCCTCTACCGCATCCGCTTCTCCCCTGACCTGATGCTTTTGGCCAAGGCCCTGGTCACCATCGAAGGGATCGGTCGCAAACTCGATCCCGACTTCAACATGATTGTTCACCTCAAACCCTTCATGGAGAAGATTGTCCGAAAAAAGGTCAGCCCCGCCTATATCGGCAAAGAGGCCTCGCGCGTTCTCATGTCCTTTGCCACCCTGTTCAAGAACCTGCCGCGCGACCTGCAAGCCTTTATCAACCGGCTTAACCATAATCGATTTAAAATCGAACTAGAACATCGAGGCCTTGACCGCCTGATCAACGACCTTGACCGTTCCAGCAACCGCATCTCCTTCAGCCTGCTGATCGCTGCTTTGATAATCGGTTCATCGCTGATCATGCAGACCGAAAAGGGTCCGTTGCTCTTCGGCTTTCCGGCCCTCGGTTTTATCGGCTATTCTATCGCCGGTTTTCTTGGCCTATGGCTCGCGATTGCCATTCTCCGCTCCGGGCGGCTCTAGCCGCTGTGGCTTTTACGACACGCCTCGTCAGGGTTGCAACATAACGGCCACAACTGCTCCTGCCATTAAGAAAATAAAACCGAAACAATTACAAATATTTACCAGAAAAAACCCCATGGTACAATTCATGCAGACCATATTAGTATCCCAGCAAAACGGAGGATACGATGCTTTATCAAACAACTCTGGCACAATCGATCACCTTTGACGGAATCGGCCTTCACTCGGGACGGGCCATTCGTATGACCTTGCGTCCTGCCGAAGCCGGCCGCGGCATTGTCTTTCACCGCAGCGAAGGGACAAAGACCGTCTCGATCGAAGCGATTTCGGCCAATGTCGTCGATACCCGCCTCGCCACCGTCCTCGGCAAGAACGACCTCAGCGTCTCGACCGTCGAACACCTCCTCGGTGCCCTGCGCGCTCTCGGGATCGACAACCTGCATATCGACATCAACGGCCCGGAAGTGCCGGTAATGGACGGCAGCGCCGCCCCCTTTATCAGTGCTCTGCAGAATGCCGGCATTGTGCAGCAACGCCGCGAGCGGAAATATCTCGTTATTCGCAAGCCCTTCACCGTTGTCGATGGCGACAAATCGGTATCGGTCACCCCTTCCCGTTTTTATCGGATCAGCTGCGAAATCGACTTCAATCATCCGGCCATCGGCCGGCAGCAGCGCACCATGAAGATCGATGCAGAGAGCTTTGTCAAAGAGATTGCCGGTGCCCGCACTTTCGGCTTTTTGCGCGAAGTCGAACACCTCAAATCGATCGGCCTGTGCCGCGGTGGTTCCCTGGAGAATGCGGTTGTCCTCTCCGAGGCAGAGGTCCTCAACCCGGAGGGATTGCGCTGGGTCGATGAATTCGTTCGCCACAAGATCCTTGATGCCGTCGGCGACTTCAGCCTTGCCGGCTATTCGCTCATCGGCCACATCCACGCCGTCAAACCCGGTCACGACATGAACCATCGCTTTATCGAGGGGCTTCTCGCCGCGAAAGACTGCTGGCACCTGGTCAGCGCTACCCGCGAAGTCGAGCGCCCTTTCTGCGCAGCGTTGCCGGCCATGGCCCACGCTTGAGCTAAATCAGTCCCCTCAAAATACAAAAGAGCGGACAGTCTTCGGACTGTCCGCTCTTTTTCGTTCTGCGGGCTGCACCTACGAAAATCTGCCCTCCTGCAATACTGCGACAACCTGTACCAGAGCCTGGGCGCGATGACTTATGCGGTTCTTCTCCGCCAACGGAATCTCGGCCAGCGTCCGCTGCTCTCCGGCTACAACAAAGAGAGGATCATAACCGAAACCTTCTGTCCCCCGCAGCTCACTGATTATTCTTCCCTCCAGCCGCCCCGCAAACGTTTGACAACTCCCGTCCGGGACACAAAGTGCCATGACACAGACAAAAGCTGCCGCCCTTTGCTCCGGAGACAGCGTCGCCAGCGCGGCAAGGAGCTTGCGGTTGTTGGCAGCATCGTCGGCAGCTTCCCCGGCATAGCGGGCCGAATGGATTCCCGGCGCGCCCTCCAGGGCTGCGACCTCCAGACCGGAATCATCGGCAAGGGTGAGACGTCCGGTCAGACGGGCAATCGTTGCCGCTTTCTTCGTGGCATTTTCCGCAAAAGTGAGACCATCCTCGACGATTTCGGGGAGCTCGGGAAATTCCTCAACCCCGCGGACAATAATCTGCAGCGGGGAAAGGAGGGCTCTAATCTCTTTGAGTTTTCCGGGATTGCGGGTGGCAACGATCAGTTCCATTACCCCTCCGCCAAAGACTTTTGCTGCAATAACGCCAGCTGAGCACACCCCTGCAGAGCGAGATCACGGAGGAGATCGAGTTCGGCACCGGTAAAGGGTTCAGCCTCGGCCGTCCCCTGTACCTCGACAAAACGGCCGTCGCCGGTGACAACCACGTTCATGTCAACATCCGCACGGGAATCTTCTTCATAACAAAGATCAAGCATTGGCACGCCGCCAACGATACCGACGCTTACCGCGGCGACCGTATCCCGTAGCGGCGAGGTCTTCAGCTTCCCTTGTGCCACTAAACCGTTGAGAGCATCGGCAAGGGCGACCCAGGCACCGGTAATCGCGGCAGTCCGCGTTCCGCCATCAGCCTGGAGGACATCACAATCGATCTGAATACTCCTTTCCCCGAGGGCGGAAAGATCGATGACCGCCCGCAGCGAGCGGCCGATCAAGCGCTGAATTTCATGGGTACGCCCTCCCACCTTACCCTTGGTCGACTCGCGGGGGGAACGGGTGTGGGTGGCGCGGGGGAGCATGGAATACTCCGCAGTGACCCACCCCTGCCCTTTGCCACGCAGAAAGGGGGGGACACTCTCTTCGATCGTGGCGTTGCACAGCACCTTGGTGGCCCCGAACTCGACGAGGACGGACCCTTCGGCATATCGGGTAAAGTGACGAGTCAGGATAATTGGCCGTAATTGCTGATCCTGACGACCATCATTGCGTAACTGGGACATCTGTCGTTCTCCTGAGCCGATTGACGGCATAATTTTTCACCCCGAGAGCCAGAGCACGGGCAATCCGCTCCTGCCCGTCCCCGCTACTGAGCAGGCTGAGTTCTCCGGGGTTGGTGAGATAACCGAGTTCCAGCAGGATCGCCGGGAACGGGGTCCGGTTGAGGGGGGACAAAGTGACGCGCTCAAAGGAACAATCGGCTACGCCGGCACCTTGCAAGGCGGCATCGAGACTTTGCGCCAATAAGAAGCTGTCGTCTGCGTGGTCACTTTCTGGCAGAAAATAGAGGGTGCAACCGTGAGTATGCGAGCTTTTCCAGGCACTGGCATGCAAGGAGAGGAGAATATTTTCCGAGGCAGTGCCGTGGATCTCACCAGCGCGTCGGCTCTGGGATGCGGCATAATCGCCATCGCGCGTCAAGCGAACTGGTGCCAGCCCCTCCATCTTGAGAATTTTTTCGAGTCGCCGGGCGAGGGCCAGAGTCAGATCCTTCTCCTTTATCCCTTCGGGGCTGATCGCGCCGGGATCATCACCGCCGTGACCGGGATCGATGACAATCTGCTGTAAAGGCAGTGGCGCCGTCGAAGACTCATTTTCTTCGTTAAACTGGAAATGTTTCTTTGGCCGATCAACTGCGTCGTGATTGCTGTAGATGATTTTTAAGCCGAGTAGACGCGGCAGATGGGTTGTTACCACCTCTTCCGGAACACAGAGCTCGCCGGCAAAGAAGCGCGGCGCCTGTTGCAGTGTCACAGAGCGTTTGCCGTAACGGAGTTGGTGATTCCCCGGTGCCAGGAGGATGGCATCCGGTTTGGTGCTGATCCAGTAAAGACGCTTGGCGCCATCCCAAATGCCGATGAGCTGCAAGGGGGGAAGAATCTCCCGCAACGGCAGAAAGATGGTGCCGTCACGGTGATAAACCGAGCGAATAAGGACAGTCTCCTTGGCATCGGCCAACCGGATTTCGACGACGGCTGCGCCGGTGTTGACGGTGCCGAGAAGAAAGATGAGGAAAAAGACAATTCGAATCATGCGGAGCGGATAATCTCGACCAGGAGCTCAGCCACCCCGGCCATGTCGGCCAGTGCCACCGATTCGTTGACGGTGTGAACATCGGTCATACCGGTGGCGAGAATAACGGTTTCAATCCCGAGAGCATTAAAGATATTGGCATCGGAGCCGCCACCGCCGGGGAGAAGTTCAAGCTGACGCCCCAGGCGATGCGCGGCAGCAACCGCGCCCTGCACCAACGGGGAATCGGCGGAGACGGCCATGCGTGGATATTCAGCAACAACCTGACAATGGGCTTCCGGGCAAATGAGGATACCATCGATGCTGCGGGCGGCTGCTGCCGCCGCCTCTTCGACCGCTGTAACCATCTGCCGGGTCTGCATCTCGAGCTTGAGCGGATCGTGACTACGCACCTCGCCCTTTAATTCAACGCGGCGCGGAATGATGTTGGTGGCGATGCCACCACTGATCGTGCCGATATTGGCGGTCGTCTCAAAATCGATACGGCCCAGTTTCATCCGGCTGATCGCAGCCGCCGCAATGGCAATGGCCGAGATGCCGGCCTCCGGAGCAATGCCGGCATGCGCTTCCCGGCCGGCAATGGTGAAATGGAGCTTGTTGGCGGCCGGGGCCGCCAGAATCAGCTTGTCGATGCCCGAGGTATCGAGTGCAAAACCGCGCCGGGATGTCAGCCGCCCGGCATCAAAGTGCTTGGCGCCGAGGAGGCCGACCTCTTCACAAACCGTCACGACAACTTCAAGGGGACCGTGCGGGATCTGCTCTTCGCGGAGGATTTCGAGAGCTTCGATAATCTCGGCAATCCCGGATTTGTCATCGGAACCGAGAATCGTTTCACCGATACTGGTAAAGATCCCGTTCTGCAGCTGTGGCTGGACAATGGCGCAGGGTTCCACTGTATCCATATGTACCGACAGCATCAGCGGTGCCGTATCCCGGCCGGTCGCGGCAAAACGAACGATGAGATTGTCGGCTTCCCCGCCGATCTTGGCGCCGGTGCCATCCCATTCGATACTCCCTCCCAGCGCCGAAAAGCGTTCGGCAAGATAGCGGGCCATCGCCCCTTCGCGGCGTGAAGGGCTACTGATGGCAGCCTGACGGGCAAACTCGCGGCTGAGGCGGTCAAGATTAAGCATAAAATTTCCTTTGGCAATAAAATCTGTTCCGTTTTTAGACCAGTTAGCGGACAGATGCAACCGGGAAAGGAGTAAAAAGATGGATTAAAGGGGTACCGGAGTCGACTCCACCCGAGGATGACTAGGCGGCTGCGCCCCCTTCCTGCCGCTGAAGTCGGCAATCAGGCTGAAGAAGAGGGCTGGAACCGGGGCGAAATTATCGTCTTCGGAAAAACGGAGTTTACTCCCGGTTTCAATATAGAGCCAATCCCTGTGAACCAGCTCTTTCCAGGCAAAGACGACAAGGTATTGCGTCATCTGCTTTTTCGGTGAAGTTTCACCCCGTGCTTCCAGTGAAAGGACATAGCCGCGCTCGTTTCCGAGTTGCCGAAGATAGGACAGAGAGTGCAGGTGCTCAAAGCCATTGGATTCTTGTGACAAAGTCCCTTCCTGATGCAGGCGAATAATGGCCCCCGGCTTGAGGGCATAATCAAGATCGTAACGGGTCGTCTCGCCAAAGCCGCTCGACTCGCGCCAATAGAATGACTGTCCGGGCTGCCAAAGGAATTTCCGGCCCAGAGGAATACGCAGTTGGCCACTCAATTCATTGTAGGGATCCAAGTTCGGGCGAAAACGCACTCCCAGCTGGTTCTGCACCAGATAGATATCACTTTTGGTAAAGACAAAACGTAGCGACGTATTAAATCCAAACCGGACGCGGGTGGATTCGATTGCCGGCAGATAAAAAGGGCTGGTGGACTTTTCCTCCTCCGTACGATCTAAATCCTCTCCCTCCCCGCTAAAGTAGAGACTGACCCGTTCTTCCAGACGGGGCAGGACAATCCGGGCACTGAGGCGCTGCAGGACCAGAAGATCCCCGTTACTGTCGACCTGCAGCCCGAGCTGTGCGAGAAGCCGCGTACGACGGTAATCAAAACGGCGATTATCGGGATTCAGAAAGAAGCTGTCGAGATATTCCGAAAGGGAAACCAGTCTTTCGGTCGTCCCCAGATGAAATCGGTCCGCCACTCTCGCGATCATGCCGGCTTCCTCCGCAGGCTCGGGAGCAGCCTCTGGAAGCTCTTGCGCTGAAACCGGCGCCGCCAGCAGGACAAGGAGAAGGAATCCGAAAAAATACTTCAACCAGCCACTCCTCTTCAGAGATTTTCAACAAAAAACAGGATGAAACGCACCCTGCATAAACATTAAAAGGCTACTCAGGCCCAGCGGGCTTGTCAAGTCGGCTCAATCTCCCTCGGTAACCGCAAAAGGAAGGCGGCTACAGCAAAAGCGCTCAGAATAAGGAGACTGATCATCATCGCCACACCGTTCCAGCCGCCCCACACCCAGAAGATCCCCCCGATTGTTCCTGAGATGCTCGATCCGAGATAATAGGCGAAGAGATAAATCGATGACGCCTGGGCCTTGGCCGTCCGGGCCCGCCGTCCGACCCAACTGGAAGCGATAGCGTGCGCACTGAAGAAGCCGCAGGTAAAGATGCCGACACCAAAGACAATCAGGAGCAAGGAGTTGTCAAGTGTGAGCAAGGTGCCGACGAGCATGGTACTCAGAGTCAGGCGAATCATGAAGTTGCGGCCAAAGCGGTTGATCAGACTGCCGACCACCCCGGAGCTGAAAGAGCCAAGGAGGTAGACGAGAAAGATCAGACTAACCTGTGACTGACTAAGATCATAGGGGGCGCCGAGGAGGCGAAAGCCGATATAGTTATAAAGGGAGACAAAGCCGCCCATGGACAGGAAAGCGAGAGCGTAGAGACAAAGGAGGCCGGGGTCATGGAGATGTTGATAAAGGGAGGTAACGAGATAGCGAATTCGGAAAGGTCGACGGACAAAGTTGGTCGAGGCGGGGAGGCTTTTGAAAAAGACCAGCGTCAAGACCAGACTGATGACACCGATCAGGGCGATCGCGGTCTGCCAGGGCATATAATCACAAAGGAACGCTGAACCGATACGGCCGGTCATCCCCCCCATGGCGTTACCACTGATATAAAGGCCCATCGCCGGAGCGATCGACTGCGCGTCCATCTCTTCGCCGAGATAAGCCATGGCCACGGACGGAACCCCGGCAAGGACCATCCCCTGCACCAGTCGCAGCACCAGCAGGGAGGTAAAGGAGGAGGTCAGATAAGTCGCCATTGCCAAAAATGAGGTCAACAGGAGGGCGACGGTCATGACCTGCCGCCGGCCGAGACTTTCCGAGAGGGTGCCGGCAATGAGCATCCCCACCGCCAGGGCGATGGTGGCGACGGAGAGGGGAAGACTGGCGATCGCCGGCGAAACCGAAAATTCGCGGGCAAAGAGGGGAAGGAGGGGCTGCACATCGTAAAGGGTGACAAAGGTGATGAATCCGGCGCAAAAGAGCGCCAGATTGACCCGCCGGAAGCGTGCCGTCCCGACCCGCACCTGTCCTTCTTTCGGCACCCGCTCTGCACCACCTTCATTCATTCCGGCTCTTCTCCGCAGTGACTTTCGCCCATATTTAAGGCAATGCAAAGCAAAGCACAAGTGCTATATTTTAATTGTGAAAGAGCAATATCCCCAGGGAGGATATCATGACCGATTCCACCGTTTTTTTCAGCCAGGAACGTATCACCCGGCTGCTCAAGATCGACCGCACCGCCCTCCCCGCCGACGGCGGCCCGGAGTTCAACCGCCTGATCTTTACCGCCAGCCCCTACCTGCTGCAGCACGCCGCAAACCCTGTCGACTGGTACCCCTGGGGGGAGGAAGCCTTTACCGCAGCCCGTGCCGCCGATCTGCCGATTTTCCTCTCCATCGGCTACGCCACCTGTCACTGGTGCCATGTCATGGAACACGAATCCTTCGAGGATGCCGAAGTCGCGGCGGCACTCAAGCGCAGCTGCATCGCCATCAAGGTCGATCGCGAAGAGCGACCCGATATCGACGAACACTACATGCTGGCGGCGCAGCTCCTCAGCGGCGGGGGCGGCTGGCCACTGACGATCCTTATGACTGCTGACAAGGAACCCTTCTTCGCCGCCACCTACCTCCCGAAGAGGTCACGCAGCGGCCGCCTCGGTCTCATCGAACTGATGGAGCGCCTCAGCGAGCTCTGGGATAGCGATCGCAGCAAGATCCTTGAAAACGGAGCGACACTGAATGCCGCCCTGCAGCAGCATTGCACCCCCGCGGCCGGCGATCTTCCCGACGAAAAGATCCTTGAGACGGCGACCCATCAGCTGACCGCCCTCTACGACCATCGCCATCACGGTTTCGGCGCCGCCCCGAAGTTTCCGATGCCCATCTACCACCTCTTCCTCCTCCGTTCCCACCGGCGCCACCGCCAGCCCGAGCTGTGCCGCATCGTCACCGAGACGCTGTCGGCGATGGCGGCCGGCGGCATCTACGACCAGCTCGGCTTCGGCTTCCACCGCTACAGCGTCGATGCCCAGTGGCTCGTACCCCACTTCGAAAAGATGCTCTACGATCAGGCTCTTATCGCCCTCGCCGCCTTCGAGACCTTCCAGAGCAGCGGCGACCCGCGCCCCCTCCAGCTCGCCGGCGAAATCCTCACCTATGTGCTTCGCGATCTCGCCGCTCCGGCGGGGGGCTTCTATGCCGCCGAGGACGCCGACAGCGAAGGGGAGGAAGGGACCTTCTATCTCTGGGATCAGGCGAAGTTCATCGAGATCCTCGGTCCGTCCGAGGGGGAAGGAGCCGCCCGCTACTGGGGGGTGACGACAAAGGGGAACTTCGAGGGGCGCAATATCCTGCACCGTCCCGCAGCCGCCGGCGATTGGCCGGCCGCTGCGGTTTGGCGGGAAAGATTATTGCGGGAGCGCAGCCAGCGGCCGCGCCCCTTGCGTGACGAAAAGATCCTCAGCGGCTGGAACGGCCTGACCATCGCCGCCCTAGGGCGCGGCTTCGCCATCACCGGCAAAGAGGAGTGGCGCGCAGCAGCCGTGGCGGCGGTCGCTTCTATCCGCGGCCGCCTGGTCGATCGCCACGGACGCCTGTTGCGCAGCGCCCATGCCGGGGTCGCCGCCATCCCCGCCTTTCTCGAAGATTACGCCTTCTACGTCTGGGGGCTGATCGAGCTTCATCAAGCGACCCTGCAGGAGGAGTTTCTCGACGATGCCCTGCAGCTGAGTCAGGAGATGCTCCGCCTCTTTGCCGCCCCGGACGGCGGCCTCTACAGCGTCGGCAGTGATGCCGACGATCTGCCGCTGCGCATGCAGAGCGCCATCGACGGCGTCATCCCCTCCGGCCTTGCCGTCGCCGCCCTCAACCTCCTGCGCCTCGGCGCCATCCGCGAAGACGAATCATTGACCGCCGCCGGCACCGGCATCCTCCGCTCGCAGATGGGGAGCATTCAAAAGCACCCCCTCTCGCACCTCTTCTCCCTCTGCACACTCGACTTTCTGCACGGCCCGCTTCTGGAGATCACCCTGCACGGCGGCACTGCCGAAGAGCAAGGCGCCATCGTCCACAGCTGCGCGCAGCGCTTCCTGCCGAATCTGGTATTGCGGCGCGGCCGCCGAGAGGGAGAGTTGCAGATCAATGTCTGCGCCGAAGGAAGCTGCCGCCCGCCCCTGGCTGATCATGCCGGAGTGGAGGCGCTGCTGGACGAGCTGGCTTGATCGGGAAGATCAATAGTTCGGGGAAAGGGCGGTTTCACACGGATGAGACGGATTGGACGGATAAGGGCGGATCAAGCAGAGCGAGACACGGATTAACCATGGAATCTGGCTGGATGTTGATGGTGGCTCTTGTTTATCCGTGAAAATCCGTACCATCAGATTTTATCCGTGTGCTGAATGCCCTTGAACGGATTATCTTCAAGATTTCCTTTGACAAAAGATGAGAATTTGACAAGAATCGAAACCGCTTGATTTTACTGGAGGGTTTCGATGCAGATACGCCTGAATGTAAAACCACCAACCGCCCGCCGCCAGTTTGCCGTCCGGGCGGTTTTGTGTAGCACCTGACCAAAAAATATTCTCTGCCGTTATTATGTTGCATGCAACACAACATCACCTCAGACGTATTATCTGTGAAAAACAGAGCTATTTTCAGGTAAATTCATGACAAATTTCCTGCAATTTCGCAAAATTAAGGCAGAAAAATGCGGATTATAGTTTTTAGGCCGCAAGTCACATAATCAAAAGTTTGGTCTATGTAATAGAAGGAGGCGAGACAATGGTTTATAAAATCGCGTGTTTAATCATTGTAAGCATGACATTATTTGCTGTATCAGGTGCGATGGCAGATTCTGAAAAGGAAAAAGTAGCCGAAACTGTAACACTAAAGTGGTTAAAGTTAATTGATGAGGGGCGCTATGCAGATAGTTGGAATGAAACCGCTCCATTATTTAAAAATTCAGTAAAGAAGGACCAATGGGAGCAGTCCCTCCAGACAGTAAGGGAACCACTCGGAAAATTGATTTATAGAGAGGTTAAGAGCAAAGCACATAAGACTTCCCTTCCCGGTGCTCCTGATGGACAATATGTCATTATTCAATTCGAAGCATCGTTTGAAAATAAGAAGTCAGCAATTGAAACCGTAACTCCTATGTTAGATAAGGACGGGAACTGGCGAGTTTCAGGTTACTACATTAACTAAGAACCCAACAATTCGGGGCCTGTAAAGGATTTTGTGTAAATGGGTTTGTCGGTTAATAAGTCGGCATCCTGTCGCCGAAGATGATCGTAAACTGATTGAGTGCCGATTTCCAG